>JBJTNS010000230.1:0-8562 GCA_046074245.1 Chitinophagaceae bacterium
GTATCTACAATTATAGGGGATTGTTAAAAGAAATCCTAATAAAATCGGAGAAATCCGAGGAAGACAAATATTGTAATTTTAAGACAAACAGCCGTTTACCTTAAAATTCGAGCAGATTAGCGATAGCTACCGCAACTTTATCGGCATTTGGAAGAATTTCTTTTTCGAGGCCCATGTTGAGGGGGATGGCTGGTAAGTTGGCCGTACCAATAATTTCTACTGGTGCATCTAAGTGCTGGAAGCAATTTTTCTGAATCCTTCCGGCAATGGCTTCGGCAAATGAGTTGCGCAGTGTTTCTTCGGTTAATACAATCACCTTGCCATGCTTTTTAGTTGCATTAAATATGGCCTCATCATCACATGGATTTAAGGTTCTAAGGTCGATCACCTCTACCTGCTCATCAAATTGCTTGGCCGCATTGCTGGCCCAGTATACGCCCATTCCATAGGTAATAACTGCTACAGATTCGCCATACTTAACTGCCTCTGCAGATGCCTCTATCACCGTTCTGGCTTTCCCCAATGGAATGATATAATCTTCTGATGGTTCAGGACATTTAGCGGCATCGGTGCCTGGCACTTTGCTCCAGTACAAACCTTTGTGCTCAAACATCACCACTGGATTCGGATCGTAAAAGGCTGCTTTTAACAAGCCTTTCATATCTGCAGCATTGCTCGGGTAAACTACCTTTATCCCTTTAATCTGCAGAATACTGCTTTCTACAGTTCCGCTGTGGTACGGACCGCCACCGCCATAAGCGCCAGTTGGTATACGGATTAAAGACTGAACAGGGTATTTACCGTTTGAGAGGTAACAACTTTTTGAGAGTTCTTCTACTAACTGATTCACACCAGGCCAGATATAATCGGCAAACTGAATCTCGACGATAGGCTTTAGTCCAACCGCACTCATGCCCACCGTAGAACCCACAATATACGCTTCCTGAATTGGAGTATTAAAGACCCTGTCTTTTCCGTATTTCTTGGCTAGTGTAGCCGCTTCTCTGAACACACCACCCAAACGGATACCAACATCCTGGCCATACAACAAAGCTTCTGGATGATTTTTCAAAATCTCATCACAGGCAAACAGAGCCGCATCTACCATCACCACAGGTTCTCTGCCTTCAGGAGCACGGGTACCTTGTTCTTCGGTGATAGGCGTTGGCGCAAATTCGTGCAGATAAACAGATTCAGGTGTAGGTTCTGGTGCTTCTACAGCACGGCGGAAATGCTCAGCCACTTCTGCTTTAGCTTCTTCGTAGATGGCATCCAGTGTCGACATCGACTCGCCTAGTTCTATGATAGTTTGTTGTAATTTCGGAAACGGATCATCTTTCATATCCACTTCCAGATCATCGCGGTACCACTCGCTTCGCACGCCACTTGTATGGTGTCCGAGCAGAGGCACTTTAGCGTGCAGCAACATTGGTTTGCGGTTTTTACGCACCCAGTCGATAGCCGATTTTACGTCTTCGTAGCAAGTAACAAACTCGCTACCATCGGTACGAGCGCGTTTTAAGCCTTTAAAACCTGCGGCAAACTCGTAAGCATCCATAGCACGCATCTCGTCGCCACTGGCTGAAATTCCCCAGTCGTTATCCTGCACCAGGTAAAGGATTGGCAGCTCTTTAAGCACTGCCATTTGAAGGGCCTCGCTCACTTCACCTTCTGTCATACTACCATCGCCAATGCTACAAAGTACTACTGGCAATTCGGGAGATAGAATCATTTTCTGATACTCGCGGTATTTAATACCATGTGCCATCCCAGTAGCCGGAATAGCCTGCATACCGGTAGCGCTACTCTGATGTGGCATTTTCGGCATATCATCGCGTTTCAGAGAAGGGTGAGAATAGTAAGTTCTTCCGCCAGAGAAAGGGTCATCGGCTTTAGCCAGGAGCTGTAGCATCAATTCGTATGGCGTCATGCCCATGGCAAGCAGCATACTTTCGTCGCGGTAATATGGGGCGGCATAGTCGTACGACTTCAGCAGAAATCCAGCAGCGAGCTGAATCGCTTCGTGCCCTTTACTGGTAGAGTGAACATACTTAGTAATAGGACGGTTTTCATCATATATAGCGGCCATGGCCCTTGCTTTACACATAAGAGTGTAAGCATTTATTAAAATCTCTTTAGTTACCATTAGATACAGTGTTTTTTATAGCCAAAAACAATTTGCAATGTTACGAAAAAATAAAAAAACCACTTTGAATTAATTTTAATTTTATTAGGCCATCTCAAAACTCTAAATTTGTAGGCCTAAAAAACAGTTAAAATAACATGGATTACAATTCACTTCCAGAAGGGCTATACGCCGAAATGCACACCACCAAAGGTCTTATCGTTTTGTCTTTAGAATATCAGAAAACCCCATTAACCGTGGCTAACTTTGTTGGTTTAGCGGAGGGTAAAATTGCCAATAAAGCAAAAGCAGATGGCGTTCCATACTACGATGGTTTAACATTCCACAGAGTTATTCCTGATTTCATGGTTCAGGGTGGAGATCCTAACGGTACTGGTTCGGGCGGACCGGGCTACAGATTCAAAGATGAGTTTGATCCATCTTTAACGCATAGCGGACCGGGAGTTTTGAGTATGGCGAATGCCGGACCATTTTCAAACGGTTCACAGTTCTTCATCACACACGTTCCAACACCTTGGTTAGATGGCAAACATTCCGTTTTCGGACACGTTGTTGAAGGTCAGGGCGTGGTAGACGCTATCCAGCAAGGCGACAAAATCAACGAATTAAAAATCGTCAGACACGGTGCAACAGTTGCCAGTTACGATCCGACAATGGTGCCTGTAACAGCTGCACTATTAGGAAGATAATCTTTCAAAAAAACAGCTTTCAGTTCGCCCATTTTAAAAACCGCTGACTAATAAAGAGTTAGGTGTTTTTAGGTGAGGTAAAATGTTGATAATCATCCTAACCTTTCCAGGGTTTAAACCCTGGAAAGGTTATTTTTTTGTCATATTTCTATCTATTTCAACATATTAAGTCACCTTTCCTCTATTTTCGTCGTCTATATCTCCGGATGCCATTTGAAAAAACTATTACTAATATTAATTTTAATCCTGCAAATCCCTGCTGCTAAAGCTCAAAACTGTACGGTTAATGCTGGCGTTGACGGCACTTTCTGCTTATACGACAGTATTCGCCTCAATGGATTTAAAGCGGGTTTGTTAAGTGGCGGAACCAGATGGTCGCAGCTTAGCGGTCCTTCTGCCATTATTAGCAACCCTTTTGCTTTGAATTCGAGCATTAGAGGTGTCGTTCCTGGCGTTTATGTCTTTAATTTGCGCTCGCGCTGTGCCGACGGTTCTAATGCCAATGATCAGATTACCATTACCGTCCTTAACACTTCCAGAGCCAATGCGGGCCTCGACCGTGTGATGTGTCCCGGCACAGGCAATTTAAACGGCAATGCACCAGGTACCGGAGAAACAGGTTCCTGGTCGTTTGTTCAGAACAATGGCAACTTTGTCATTAATAACAGCGCCTCTCCGACTTCATCTTTTTCGACACTTAACAGCAATGGTGGTACCAGTATTTTGCGCTGGACCATTTCGAATACCAATGGCTGCAGTTCCAGCGACGATGTAACTTTTGTCAACTACGGCGGTGTAACTCCTGTAAGAACTCAGGATAGCATTACGCTTAGTCCTTGTTACTCTGTCTTCACCTCTACTGGATTATACGGTAGCTTCGCGGGCAAAGGTGTTGGTGGTCAATCGGCGACATGGAATGTCCTTAGCGGACCGAATACGCCAAACCTTACTAACCGCAATTCAGATAGTGCTTTTGCTTCTGGTTTAATCCAGGGTGTTTATTTCTTCGAATACGTTGTTAGCGGTCCTTGTGCCAGCGGCCGAGACACATTAAAAGTGACCGTTCCTCCACCATTGGGCGCTCTTTCTCCCAGCGGAGGCTTTGCTTTGTTCTTGTGCGACCGACCAACATCTTATGTGCTCAACGGAGCACCTCCTATCTATATCAACGACTCTTGCCGCTGGTCGCAGATCTCTGGTCCGACTTCGGTAAGCTTCAACCCAACAAATACAGCCTCTACAACTGTTAGCGGACTAAGTGGCAAAGCCCGTGATGTCTATCAGTTCAGTTATTTAATGAGCAATCCGGTAACTGGCTGCATACAAAACAACCTCATTACCCTTACTTATGTAGACACGCCCTCTATCAGTGCATTTTCGGATAGAATTTTACCCTGCAACCAAGACACAGCCATCATCAGATATAACGATACAGGGGGAAGAACAACAACGGTTACACAGATGAGCGGACCCTCTTCTACCATTGCCAATGGCTCATTTATTGATACAATTTCGAAATTTATTAGGCTAAGCGACCTAAATCAGTCTGGATTATACACCTATAGAATTCGCAGAAGTGCTGGTGTTGGTCAGGCTTGCACCAATGTCGAAACTTTTATCAATGTCATCGTATCACGTCAGCCAGGCATCGCCAACGCGGGCAGCAGTCAGCGACTCAACTGCAATATCGATACCACAGAACTGGCTGGCAATATCCCAACTGAAGGCAGTGGCAACTGGTATCAGAACTACGGACCATCAGTCTCGCAGATCGATGACACCACTAATAATATCACCGCAGTTAGAAATTTGATAGCAGGCAGGTATCAGTACCGATGGATCATTAATGGCGGTCAGGCCTGCAATCCCACTCAGGATGATGTAACAGTATTTGTTGCCGACTCAGTACCGGTTGCTGCCGCTGGAGGTGCTGATCAGACTATTTGCTTTTTATCTCGACTTTATCTTTCAGGCAATCAACCTGGTTCAAACAGCTTTGGTGTATGGCATGTATTGCCTGACAGCGGTGTGGTTTTTTCTGATAGTACCGCTTACAATGCAACAGTAACTGGTTTAGATTCTAACCGAACCTATCGCTTCGTTTGGAAAGTTTATAATTCTTGCGGCTATTCAACAGACACTGTAGATGTTACTGTAAACTCTAATGTAGCAGCGCTTCCGGCCAATGCTGGCAACGACAGATGTTTACCAGATACCACTTCGATTTTTTATCTGCAAGGCAATGCACCCTGGCCTGGTTCCGGGCAGTGGTCAAAAGTTTTCGGACCAACGGACAGCATTGCCAATGACACAGTATATAACAGTGCTGTTTATCCCTCCGGACCCGGTCATTACGCCTACGAGTGGCGCATAGGCAATGGAATATGTGCATCAGGATTTGATACAGTATTTATCAGCATTGGAGATACTGTAACACCAGCCTTTGCCGGAGCGAATAAAGACACCTGTTCCAACCATCTTGTATTGAGAGGCAATCAGCCTGTTAATGGCACCGGACACTGGTCATTACAAATTGGTCGTATTAACGGCAACATGTTGTTTCCGGACTCGTTTCGAACAGAGGTTTTAAACTTGTCTCAGGGCACTTATATCTACCGATGGACCATCAGAAATGGCGCTTGTGGAAGTTCATTTGACGATGTTAAAATCAATATTGCAAACCCTACCACCGTTCCACTTACTCAGAAAGGCCAGGTATGGTGTAACCCCGCAACAATCACAATCAATGCCAACCGCATCACTAAAGGCATAGGCTACTGGTCGCTTCAGGGCATCAACCCTAACTCTCCGAGTTTCTTCAGTAAAGATTCCGCACAAACAACAGTCAGTGGAATGATAGCGGGTATCTACGCCTTCAAATGGAATTCGGTGAACCCTATGGGCATTTGTCCGAACCTTTCAGATGTTCGGTACGACACCATTATATATCCGGCCAATGCTGGCAGCGACCAGAGAATTTGCAAACGGTACAATGTCTTGCTGAGTGGTGGAATTGGCAGCAGCGGTTACTGGAAAAAACATTCAGGCGGAACTGTTACCCTTGACACGACCGGCAGCAATTCTGCTATTGCCAGCAATATGAACTCTGCAGGATCGCCATATCAATTTGTATTTGAAGTCAACCCCGATTACGGCTGCTCTAACAATTCTGACACTGTTACAATTGAAGTATTTGATTCTACCAAAACCCCTTTTGCTGGGATCGACCAGACTTTGTGCGACAAAGACACCTTCTATCTGAATGGCAATATTGTATCACCTGATAGCGGGTTATGGACCCAGGTAAGCGGACCAAACACCAGTAGTTTTACAAATGCGACATTGTACAACACCAAAGTATACAACACGCAAGGAGGATCGTATTTGTATCAGTGGACCAGTAAAAACCTGGGGTGTGTAAAAAGTGATTTTGTCTTAATCCGCAATTACGATAGTTCGGCCACGGCAGATGCTGGTCCGGATACCACTATCTGCCCGCCATACAGCATCATGAAAGCCATTAGTTCTGGCAATCATAGCGCCATCTGGCAACAGGTTAGTGGTCCGAATAATGCTAATATACAATCGGGCATAGATCCACAAACGCGCATTAACAATCTTATTAAAGGTACTTATGTTTTTGAATGGATCGTTAATAATGGCATCTGTCCTCCGAGTCACGACAGTGTAAGCATCAGTGTGCCTTACGACGCTCCAGACAATGCGCTGGCAGGGGCTGACCTTAACATCTGCGGACTCGACAGTTTGAACTTAAGTGCCAACGCCCCTGGTATTGGGACTGGAGTATGGAGACAAATCGCTGGTCAGGTAGTCAACATAGTTGACGATACCTTAAGTACCACAGCATTAACATTTATAGATACAGGAAGAAGTGCTTTTGAGTGGAAGATCACCAATGGCAATTGCATCAGCATAGATACGGTTGAAATAAACAAAACACCTTCCCCTTCTCAGGCGAATGCTAAAAATGATACTGGTTATTGCTTATATGTTCCGGTCAGCATATCGGCAACGGTACCTGCCATTGGCAGAGGTTTATGGAGAGAAATCAGCAATGGCGGTGCTTTCATTATCACTCCAGATTCTTTTTATACAGATGTAAGCGGACTCGGAGCGGGCAGCTATCAGTTTGAATGGTCGGTGAGCAATGGCACCTGCGATCCAAGTTTAGATACTGTAACAATCACCATCGATTCCATTCCGAGTCTGAGCGATGCGGGTCCTGATATTCGAACTTGCCTCGGCTCAGTTGTAATGGCTGCTTTACCTCCAGCTGCGGGCACCGGAACCTGGAATTTACTAAATGGCATTTCTACCCCATCAGTAAGCGATATTCATTCAGACACTGCAACGGTATCCAATCTAGACAGTGGCATTTATCGTTACGAGTGGGAAGTAGGCAAAGGCGGATGTGTAAACCGCGACACCATGAATATCGTATTAACCGATCCACAGGCAAACGACCAGTGTTTACAGCCCATTGTTATCACAGACCCCGGCGGCACTTTTTACGGTGATTTATGCGGAGCGAAAACTTATGGTTCTGAACCAAATACGTATGGCTACAATGCCTGCAATACCATCTTCTACAGATTCCACACCATCGGATACAACTACGTCAAAAAGCTGACACTGGATTTCACAACGATGAATAATTGTCCATTTGGCCTAAGAGTAAGTTTATTTGATTCGGCAGCTTGTCCGGGACTGGGTGTACAGCACGACACCACAGTGATTGTTAACAGTCCTGGTTACATAGAATTCGACAGTTTAAAAGCCAATCAGGGTTATATTCTGGTGATAGACGAAAACAGAAATCCATGTGCTAAAACATTATGTAATTTAACTTTCAGAGCTCAGGGCAATGCCTTACCAGTATACTTATTGAATTTCAATGTGAGATCTCTTGGCAAATACAAGGCCAATATTGAGTGGGAATTAAGCAACGATGACAATGTAGTATCGTATGAATTATGGAAAATTGAAGACGGTCAGAAGATCAGATTACAAAGTTATAAGCGGCAGGAAGAGCGGATTTCCAGATTCAGTTATAACGACAACTCGATACACACATATCCTGTAGAGTACATTGTTTATTCGAAATTATCTTCAGGCGCCTTAAAAGAACTTGGCAGCAGGGTATTGTATCAAAGCGACATCGCTGATGAGTTTATTATCTATCCAAATCCAAGTACCGGCAGCTTCAGAATTCAGTCGGATATGCTGGAGATGCACCAGCATGCAGACATCATAATTTACAACCATTTGGGAGAAATGGTCTTTTTGAAAAACGAAATCGACTTAAGTTTGCAACCCGAAATACAAGTTGGAGACTTAGCGAGCGGCCTTTATTTTGCGCGCATTTACTCGCGAAATCAATGGCAGACAATCGCATTTGAAATCAACAAATAGGGTTAAAAAGTGGCACAAAAACGCTGCAAAAATACCCATTTTATAACACGTTGATTAAATGTTGTTTAAGTGGGTTGGGGGATTGTAAGTTGTTGGTTTTCATCCTAACCCTTCCAGGGTTTAAACCCTGGAAGGGTTAGGAAAATATTATTTAAAACCTCTACCCCTTAATCACAAACAAAGCCAGCAAAATCATCAATGATCCCGCTACCAAAAACCACTTGATCGGATTGGTTTGCTGCGTATACTCCAGATTGGAATCGCGCAATGTTACCTGGACTATGTTGAAGTCGT
>JBJTNS010000231.1:0-3346 GCA_046074245.1 Chitinophagaceae bacterium
CGACGATAGCCATTTTTTTACCAGTAACATCACCCAGAGCTTCGCGGATTGAAAAAGCATCCAGAAGAGCCTGAGTTGGGTGTTCGTGCGTACCATCGCCGGCATTGAGGATGGTAGCGTCGATATGTTTCGCGAGGAATACCGGGGCACCGGGACTAGGGTGACGCATCACCACCATATCCACTTTCATGCTCAGGATATTTTTTACGGTATCGATTAGAGTTTCTCCTTTAGACACTGAAGACGAAGACGAAGCGAAATTGATCACATCGGCACTAAGGCGTTTCTGAGCCAGCTCGAAAGAGATACGGGTTCGGGTAGAATTTTCGAAGAACAGGTTAGCAACGGTGATATCTCTGAGAGAAGGCACCTTTTTAATGGGGCGGTTGATGATGGTTTTAAAATTATCCGCGGTTTCGAAAATTAAGCGGATATCATCTTCTTTAAGATCCTTGATACCCAGTAAATGTTTTACAGATAATTGTGTCATGCGTTAATCAACCAAACTTTATAATTATTTTCTTCCCAGTCTACTTTTACTTTCTGAATATGTCCGCGGGTATCCACGATTTTGCCCACATAGTCAGGTGCTATTGGATTTTCGCGGTTATATTTCCGGTCAATCAACACGCAGAGTTCAACTTTAGCGGGACGGCCAAAGCCTAACAAAGCATCCATAGCGCTTCTTATACTTCTGCCTGTATAGAGCACATCGTCTATCAGGATGATATTTAAATTTTCGGTACTGAAAGGAATGTGCATCGGACTAGCGTGAAGCTGTTTATCAGTGGTGCGGTAATCGTCTCTGAAAAAGGTAAAATCGAGTTCACCGTATCTGATTTTCGACTGAATAATTTCTTCTATTTTTTGTCTGATGATGCGGGCAGGGTAAATGCCACGTGGTTGCAGACCAATTATGGCGGTATTGTGAAAATTATCGTGATTTTCTACCAGCTCATACGCCAGGCGATTAAGCGTCGCGTTGAGTTTCTTATGGTCGTACAACAATTTATCTTCCATTCTCTGATAATTCTAAAATCACATCAAATTCGACATTGGTTAATTTCATTACACTGAGGCGACCCTGACGAACAAGACCGATATTGGCCAGACGTTTATCAGCTTTAATTTGTTCGAGTGTAACGGGATGTTTTAATGATTTAAATGGTGCCACATCTACCACTACCCAGTTGGTATCATCGGTAGTTGGATCCTGATAAAATTCTTTGACAACTTTAACAATGCCAACAACTTCTTTGCCTTCGTTGCTGTGGTAAAAAAGGCAGAGGTCGCCTTTTTTCATTTCTTTTAAATTATTGCGGGCCTGGTAATTGCGAACACCATCCCAGAAGGTCTTTTTATCCTTCTGCATCTGTTCCCATGAATATTTGACAGGTTCCGACTTTAAAAGCCAATGATTCATAGAGGCAAAGGAACAGAAAAAAAATGTATCAATCAACTTCTCTACAAAAAGGATATTAACGAGTTGTTAGTAGTTGAGAATAGTGTTTATCTTCGCGGCATCATGTCCATCAAGTCTGAGCTCGATTATTATTATGAATTATACCATAAGCCCGACTTCATTGCCAATGACCCCATTTTATTGCCGCACAGATTTACCCGAAAAGAAGACATTGAGATCATTGGTTTTTTTGTAGCACTGATTGCCTGGGGGCAGCGTGTGTCCATCATCAGAAGCGGCGAACGGCTAATAGAACTCTTTCATCAGTCGCCCTACGATTTTATTGTTAACCACAGCGATAAAGACCTGAAGCAATGTCTGACATTTGTGCACCGCACATTTAACAGTGATGATTTGCTATCACTGATTGCTTATCTGAAATATTTATACATAGAAAAGAAGGGATTGGAAGGCGCATTTTCAGAAGGCCTTAGCAAGAACAGCAAAACTGTTGAAACAGCATTAACTGGTTTCAGAGAAGGTTTTGAAAAGAGTGAATTTGCTTTACCACGCACTTTAAAACACATCGCTTCTCCAGCAAAAGGTAGTGCGTGCAAGCGACTGAATATGTATTTGCGATGGATGGTAAGAAAAGACGACAAAGGCATTGATTTTGGGATTTGGGAAAGCATATCACCTTCGCAGTTAATCTGCCCTCTTGATGTACATGTATTGAAACAAGCTGCCGCATTAGGTTTGATAAAGGAAGGTAAAGGCGACTGGAAAACCGCGCTGGAACTGAGCAATAAGTTACGACGTTATGATCCATCTGATCCGGTGAAATACGACTTTGCCTTATTTGGAAAAGGCGTCAATGAGCAAAGAGAAACATTGTGAATTTTACAAACAAAAATTGCATAAATCGCCGATAATCTAACCCTTACAATCCTTCAAAACTAAGCACTTTCAGACATTGTCCTTTATTTTATGCATTCTTCAGAAATTAAAGCGTTTAATGTCATTTTTTTTAGTATTTTTGAAAACTAAATAGTGCGTTACATGAATTTGAGTTTTGAACAGCTGACAGAAAAATTACTAAACAGATATGAGTGCGTGATACTGCCGGAATTCGGTGGTTTTATCGTTCGCGAAAGTCCTTGTAATTTCAATGCCTCTAAAGACAGAATCAAACCTGCTTCAAAACACATTTTTTTCAATCCTCATCTTACTGCCAACGACGGTCTGTTATACAACGAAATTCAGACTGCCAGAACCTGTACTTACAATGAGGCTGTTGAATGGTATCAATCTGTGGTTGCAGAATACAAACAGGTGATTGAAGATGCTGGCTCACGTCAGTTTGGCGCTTTAGGTACTTTTCATAAAGGCAAAGAAAATAATTTCTGGTTCTCTCCTGCTCCCGAATTAAATTTATCTCTCGATAGTTTTGGATTAAGCGCAGTTGATATTTACAAAGTTGCCCAAGCAGAATCAGAAAAAGAAACTATTGTTAAAACTTTAAAACCTGAAACGGAACTTGCCGACAACAAACCAATTATCAGCACTGAGCCGTTCAGAATGAATTATAAAGCCTGGATTGCAGCTGCTACAGTTGCATTGCTGGTACATTTCACTTATCTGAAACTGGAAACTAACGATGTTACCACCAACGAAGCCAGTGTTTTGCCAACCATCGAATCTCCGGTACAGGAAGATGCAGAAGCCAATGTGGATACGACATCTTACTCTACTACAAGTATAGATACAGCAGCAGAAGTTTTACCTGAAACACTTGTCAGCAATGCAGCAGAGAATCCGGTAATTGAGCCAAGTGCACCTGTGGTTGTTGAACCAGTTGTGACAGAGAGCAAAAAGGTAGAGTCAAGTAAAGTAGCTAAGGTAACTCCAGAGCCAGTGATTGATCCAGTTGAGACAAGAGTTGAG
>JBJTNS010000232.1:0-3423 GCA_046074245.1 Chitinophagaceae bacterium
CTGAGCGATCAGTTCGTCGTTGAGTACCAATTTCATGTCGCCGGCATAGAAAGAGGTATTGCTGATGTTATTGAGGACAGCATTTTCTTTAGCATCCAGAATCGCAGCTTCTACGTATTCGATACCCACAACACTTTTAGCTCCTGCAGCGACGAACTGGGCAATAGAGCCAGTTCCGGTATATAAGTCGTACACGATTTCTGAGCCAGTTAGACCTGCAAAATCGCGGGTTATCTGATAGAGTCTGAGGGCCTGAGCGGCATTGGTCTGAAAGAACGACTGAGGTCTGATTTTGAATTTAAGGTTTTCGAGAGATTCAATCAGGTAGCCATTGCCTTTGATGGTGTGAACTTCTAAATCTGTCCAGGAATCATTTTTCTTTTCATTCACCACATAGCACCATTCTGTCACCATGTTCAGCTGAGGCATAACAGCGGTTAGAAGTTCAGTGGCAAGTTCCGGATTATTTTCTCCGACTACCAGCACCAGCATCCATTCTCCAGCCGTATTGCATCTTAGCATCAGATTGCGCAAGAAGCCATGTTGTTCGCGGATATCAAAGAAAGTGATGGCCATTTCTATGGCTTTTTGCTTAATGGTATCGCGGATGGTATTAGCGGCTTCGGGTGCCAGGTAGCAGGCATCAAGATCTAATACTTTGTCGAACATGCCTGGAATGTGAAATCCAAGAGCGGGCAATCTTTTTGGATTTGCTTTATCAAAATGCTCTTCCCAGGCTTTGTTACTAAAAGTAAATTCTAGTTTATTGCGGTAATTAAAGATGTTGTTACATCCCAGGATTGGCAGAAACTCGTCTACCTCTACTTTAGCGATTCTTTGCAGATCGTCTTTTACCTGAGTTTCTTTGAAAGTCAGTTGAGATTCGTATTGCACATGCTGCCATTTGCAACCACCACATTTGCCAAAATGCGAGCATGTCACAGAAGTTCGGACAGGAGATGCTTCAATTAGTTTTACGATTTCGCCTTCGGCATAGCTTTTTTTCTGTTTATTAACTTTGATATCTGCCACATCGCCAGGTGCAGCGAAAGGGATGAAAATAACTTTACCCTCATGTCTGGCAATAGCTTTACCTTCTGCAGCGGCGGCAGAAATTTCAACAGATTCGAGTAAAAAGGATTTTTGTTTGTATTTTCTGGACAAGACTGTATGACTAAATTATTCCTGAATAGTTTTGTTCAGTACAGCATTAAAAGTGGTAGTATCCAGGTAGCCAGAATACGGTTCAATTTTACTTGAGTTACTTAAGTCTTTCCATACGAAAGTCATTGGATAGCCAGGGATTCTTCCGCCTCTGTTAAGATAAGTGGCAAGTTGATCAGAACTCATTACCTGACCATTAACGGTGTGATTGGCATTTACTTCCGGATTAAACTTAACCGCTACGGCGTATTTTTTCATCTTGGTAACGATGTTTTTATTTTCGTAGGTAAGTTTATCCATTACTTTACACCAGTAGCACCAGTCAGTGAAAACATCAACAACAAGAATTTTATTTTCTTTTTTCGCTTTAGCAAAACCATCGGTCATAGAATACCAGGTGATTTTTTCTGCAACAGCGGCAGCTGGTTTGCTATCGTCATCTTTAGATTTTTTAGCTTTGGTTTTTTTAGCAGCTTTCTTGGTTGGTTTAGGTTGACTGTCAGAGAAAGTAGCAGAACTGATACCGATTGCCAGCGTTAAGCTCAGTGTGATGAAAATTAATTTACGAAACATAAGATTTCTTTTATACAAAAATAACCAAAAATAAGGCCAAAAAAAAATTCTTTAAAACTCTGTCAAAATTTCGTGGCAATGGTAACAAAATAAGGCAATTTGCGTTATATTTGTCTGTCTGATGTCCGCCAATCAAAACATACTGACCGAGAAACTGGATGAGTTTATACGAAAGTATTACATCAATCGGTTTGTACAAGGTTTACTGATCAGTGTTGGTGGATTGCTTGCATTTTTTTTAGTAGCCAGTTTGCTTGAGTATTTTGCTCATTTCGGTAAGGGATTCAGAAGCTTTTTGTTTTTCAGTTATCTGATTTTTGCATCAGGCGTCATCATTTTTTACTGGATATTACCTTTGTTAAAGCAATTTAGGATTGGCAAAATTATCAGTTACAGTCAGGCTTCCGAATTAATCGGTCAGCATTTTCCGGAGATAAAAGATAAGCTCCTCAATACCCTTCAGTTGCAAGATCAGGCAAGTCATACCGATAATGAACTTTTACTTGCCAGCATTAATCAGCGGATTCAAAATCTCAGTCCTTTTCGTTTTTCCTCGGCAATAGATTTATCAGTATCAGCCAAACAATATGGAAAGTATACCTTACTTCCACTTACTGTACTTATAGCTATTCTGATTTTTCAGAGCAGTATGATAACCAAACCGGCCGAGCGGATTATTGGCTACGACAAGCAGTTTGCCAGAGAGGCTCCTTTCGAGTTTGTGCTTAAAAATACAAGTTTGAAAACCCTTAAAAATTCTGATTATAAATTCGAATTAGAAGTAAAGGGTAAGCAGTTGCCAGCGGTGGTTTACATAGAAATTGACAATCATCTGATCAAGATGGAATCGAGTGGTAAGAATCAGTTTGTCTACGAAATGGCGAACCTTACCGCCAGTCATATCTTCAGTTTTACCGATGGCGATTACCATTCTAATACCTATCAGCTGGATGTGTTGCCGAATCCTACCCTGGTAAATTTCAAGGTAAATCTCAACTATCCTGCATACATCAGCAGAAAGAATGAATCATTAAATAATGTTGGCGATTTCACAATACCGGAGGGTACACAGGTAGAGTGGGTAATTCAGACGAAAGATGTCGAATCGTTAAAGTTTGCATTTGCAGGCGAGCAAGCTCAGGTAAGTAGACAGGACGATGTCTTTACTGTTAAAGCGAAGGTACTCCGACCAGTTAATTACACCATCCAGCTCCTCAATAAATACATAGCCAATAAAGATACAATGCAATATGCCCTTCAGGTAATTGGCGACAGGCATCCAGGTATAGCAGCAGAGCAAAAGAAAGATTCCATTAATCCGTTTATGGTGTATTTTTATGGCAAGGCCGACGATGATTATGGTATTAGCAGATTGAACTTTGTCTATAAGAATATCAGTACGGGAAGTGTTTTAAAATATTTGCCGGTTAGTATTGGTCGTTCTACCGACGAGATTTTCTATTACATGGTCGATTTGCGCGAGCTGGTAAAGGGCGATGGTGATGAGCTGGAATACTACTTTGAGGTCTGGGATAATGATGCAGTAAATGGCAAGAAGTCCAGCAAAAGTCAGGTTTTCAAAATGCAGGCTCCCAGCGAGCAGAGTCTGAGAAAGGAAACCGAGAGTGGCAATAAATCACTAAAGAGTAAAATGGCCCAGATGATGAAGGATCTTGAAACTATGCA
>JBJTNS010000233.1:0-2656 GCA_046074245.1 Chitinophagaceae bacterium
GAAGTACATCACAGAAGGATTAGATTTAGTAACTGCGATAGCAGAGACCCCGAGAGTTGGAAGAGAATCTGTATTGACAGACCAGGTAACACCGCCATTGGTAGTTTTCCAGATGCCACCTGCAGCGGCGCCAACAAAGAAAGTATTAGAATCTGTTGGATGAAATGCAATGGCATTAACGCGCCCCATTCCATTCATTTGACCTGTATTGTTGGTAGGCAGGGCTGTCGGGCCCATTGGTTTCCAGTCGCCTTGCGTTTTACAGGGCACAGAACCTGGTCCGAGTGCCGGAGCTACCACGTTCCAGTATTTATCATCTTCTTTAATTTTATCGATCAGATCCTGGTATTGAAGTTCGAAAGCTGGAAAATTACCGAGACTATCGATTTGCATCTGAGCTTGCCATTCCCAGCGTTTAAAGGCTTTCCATCCGCTTCCTTTTTCTATGGTACGATTTTGCCAATAAAGATTAAAAGCTCTCTGGGTCTGATAGAAGTTAACACTTCTATTTTGCATCATTTCAATCCAGTAAGGATTTTGAATTGTGTCATTTGTGTTTTGTGTAAAAGCATTAAAATGAGAAAAAACGACAACTGTAACAATCAGTAGTTTCTTAAACATATATACAAATATAATTTTTTTCTCAGTAGTAATATAAAAAACATGTTATATTGCAACCATGTTAATCAGTTTTAACGGGGTACTGACTGACGCCGACGAGAAGATTTTTAATTCAAGAAGTCGTATTTATAAATACGGAGATGGTTTTTTTGAGAGCATTAAAGTCATACAAAAAAAACCTCAACTATTTGATTTACATTATCAGAGAATACAAAGAGCTGCCACCTTATTTCATTTACCACTGCATGAAAAGTGGACTCAGCAGTATTTAGAAGACAATATAGAATTACTTTGTTTAAAAAACGGATGGGTGAATGCTCGTTGCAGGATTATTTTCTACAGAGAGAGTGAAGGCTTTTATGCTCCTGAGAGAAACAAGTGTCAGTTCATGATAGAGATGACAGAATCGGTTGGCAACTACCCTATTAACGATAAAGGACTGAGTTTAGGATCATACGGACTTATATTAAAGCCCTCCAATTTTTTAAGTTTTTTCAAGCCATTATCGGCGATACAATATGTATTAGCTGGTATACATGCGACAGAGCACCAGGTAGACACTGTATTGCTATACAATGAGCAGGGCAATGTTTCGGAAGTTTTCAATGCCAATATTTTTTTAATTCAGGGAGATGAAATACTGACTCCAGGATTGAACCAGTATTGTCTGGATGGGGTTATGCGACATTACATCATTCACAAATTAAAAGATCTGGGATACAACATCAGAGAAACAGAGATAACAGAAGAAGATGTGTTAATCTCAGATGAAGTATTTATCAGCAATGCCACCAGAGGAATTGCCTGGGTAGAGTGTTTTGGAGACAAGCATTATAATTTCAGCACGACCTATAAGATACATGCTGATTTATTTGGCATTTGAGTTAGTTTTCTCAAAAATCCACACATCAAATTTTTCGGGTTCGGTAGTATCCACAAGGTGACCATCGATAAAATGGAGGAGTCGGTAACTTGGATTAGACTTGAGCCATTCGAGAGGCATTCCTCCTTCCCTTTTAGCGGAGAATCCATCCCACACCACAATAGTACCGGGCGTCGACCAATCGGCATTTTTATCAATTGACCAGATCCAGTAACCATCATTCAGATCGTATGGATCTTTATTAAATTTCACATTAAAGAAAGGCGACTGATGAACAATTCTTCTTGATAGCAGTCCATTTTTTTCGAGCCATAAACCAGCCTGAATAAAGTTTTTCTGTGTATAATCAGCAGGAATAGCTGTAGACTTAATGCCGTAAGGCATTGGAAAATAATTTTCGAAATAAGCCGTGACACCAACCAATATTGCCAGAATACCTGAGGCAATTAATCGGGTAAGATGACCATATTTTTCAAACAGAAAATCGAAAACCATAAAAGTCATAACCGCTAAGAAAGGCGCTAGCAGTGCCATTGGTCGGGTCAGGCCATGTGAACCCAGAATTCCGAAATAGTAGATTAAAGTATGGGCCCAGAAATACATCCAGAAACCGATGAGAGAAAAAGTAAGCAGGTAATGTACTGATTGTTTTTTGAGCTTCAGCCAGACAGGCAACAAAGTTGACAATATTCCCAGGATAAGCAGAGGAAGTCCGAACATTTTTCTTGAATGAACGAAGAAATGATCGAGAGAACCACTACCTGGATCGAAGCTTCCATTGAGTTCGTGATTAACATAGGGGTTATCGGTAATGATCCAGAACGGGTGACCAGTGATGATAAAACCCAGGAAGTTCATCATGATACTACCAACGAACAACCAGAGAAACAGTTTATAGTCTTTTGACAATACAATGAGATATACAATGGCTCCAGCGATCACAAAACCCTCTGTCCTTATAAATGGCAGGAAACCAGCCAGGATAACAGCGGCGATTCTTTTTGATATTACCCAAAGGTATATAAACATTGCTACCATTAATATAGCGAGCGGTTCTGTCAGGCAAGAAATAGTATTAAGAATGCAAACCGGTGTAAAAACCAGGAGAGGAATGAGCAACCAGGAATTGCGGAATCCAGAGTGTCTCAGAGC
>JBJTNS010000234.1:0-2630 GCA_046074245.1 Chitinophagaceae bacterium
TCAGCGACGTTTACAGAGCAAAGATGAGTTAGATGAATTATTTAATCAGCTGATCAAACTGCGTCATCAGGTAGCGTTAAATTGTGGTTTCAGTAATTTCAGAGACTATATGCATCAGGCCATGGGTCGCTTCGACTATTCGGTTGAAGACTGTTTCAAGTTTCACGAAGCAATCGAGACTGTGGTTGTACCACTTTGCAGAAAGATTGAAGAAGAACGCAAAGTCAATCTGGGTTACGAGAGTTTGCGACCATACGATTTAGCGGTTGATTCATTGAACCGACAGCCATTAAAACCTTTTGATGGTGGTAAAGAACTACTGGAGAGAAGCATTGCATGTTTTGAAGTAGTAGAACCTGCTTTTGCAGATAATCTGAGAGTGATGGCTGATAAAGGTTTCTTAGATCTGGAAAGTCGCTTAGGTAAAGCACCTGGTGGTTATAATTATCCTTTGGCAGAAAGTGGTATTCCGTTTATCTTTATGAATGCTGCTGGTAGCTTAAGAGATGTAGAGACTATGGTACATGAAGGCGGTCATGCCATGCATTCGTTTTTAAGCGAGCATCTAGAGCTTAACGCATTCAAAAATGCACCAATGGAAGTGGCTGAAGTTGCCAGTATGGCCATGGAACTGATCAGTATGGAAGGCTGGAACAAATTCTTTAATGATGAGAAAGAACTCAACAGAGCCATGATAGAGCAGTTGGAAGGAGTTATAGCAACCTTGCCATGGATTGCTACTATTGATGCATTTCAGCATTGGATATACACCCATCCTGAACACAGCACTGAAGAAAGAAAGTCAGCCTGGTTGACTATTGCTAAACGCTTTGATACTGGCGTAACGGACATGAGTGGCTACGAGCATTTTATGGAATACTCATGGCAGAAGCAACTGCATCTGTATGAAGTGCCATTTTATTATATAGAGTATGGATTTGCGCAGCTAGGTGCCATAGCCATCTGGCGCAATGTTTTAAGAGATAAAAAGGAAGGTCTGGATGCCTACAAGCATATGCTTTCACTGGGGTATACCCGCACAATACCTGAGTTGTATGAAGCAGGAAAAGTTAAATTCGACTTTTCAACTTCCTATGTTGGAGAGTTGTTTGGTTTTGTCTGGGATCAGTTACAAATATTAAAATCGAAATGAAAAAAACAGTTATTGTTATATTGGTTATTGCCGCTTTAATTGGCGGTTACTTCTTATGGTTAAAATGGAGTCCCAATAAATTTGTAGATGGTTTCTACCTGGTGCCGGATGATGCGGTGATGGTAGTAGAGACAAAGGATCCTGTCAATCAATGGCAGAACTTTAGTTCGAGCGATATGTGGATGGGTTTAAAGACTTTCCCTGCATTTGAGGAGATTACCACTAATGCCGACCTGATGGATGAAGTGATTAAACAGAACCAACAGGTGTTTTCATTGATTGGTCAGCGTCACTTGCTGATTTCTGTGCACATGACTAAAGCCAGGGATTATGATTTTGTCTACTATGCTGATATGGCAGAAGCTTCAAAATCCAATATTATCAAGGCCTCATTAACAAGTTTAATCAAGCAGTTTGGTTATACGCATACCACAAGAACTTCTTCAGAGATAGAGGTCAACGAATACACTGATCCTAAAACACGTGATGTGTTATCAATAGCTTTTGTGAGAAATTATCTGGTGGTGACCTACAACAAAGCCTTGATTGATAAAGTAATCACATCCTCGTTAGTGCCTGAGTCGCAGTTAGGCATGGATACCAGATTTGCCGAAGTGAATCAGTTAACAAGTGATGACGGCATGTGCAGAATTTTTTTGAATCACAGTACATTCCATCAGTATCTGGGTGTTTACATGGATGATGTAACTGACATCAAGGAATTGTTTGCATCCTTATTTTACACCGGAATGGATGTATCGCTTCAGGATAATTTATTACTGGCAGATGGGTATACAATAGTTAACGACAGTTTGAGCTCGTATCTTCAGGCTTTATCTGTGTCTGGCAAGTCGGAGACCGATGCCGAGACAGTGTTTTCAGAACGTGCTTCATTCTTTTTAAGTATGGGCTTTAAAGATTTCAATACCTTCTATACCAATCTGGATGCGATCATGCAGAAAGATGCAGTGGCATATCAGGAACAGCAGGCCGCTATAAAGAAGATTGAGAAATTACTGAAGATCAATGTTCAAAAGAATTTGTTTGATTGGATAGGTACAGAAGTTGCAATTGCTCAGTATGAAACAGATGTATTGATAGGTAATAAAGTAAGAAGTGTAATGGCCATTAAAGCAACTGATATCAACGCTGCCAAAGAAAATCTGGGTATTATTGAAAATCAGATCAGAAAGCGCACACCTATACGTTTTACCAATGTTACCTACAATGGTTATGAGATTAAATATATTGAAGTAAAGGGTTTGTTTAAGGCTTTTTTGGGCAAGTTGTTTTCTAAGATAGAGAAGCCATACTATACCATATTGGGGGATTATGTAGTGATGAGTGATGATCCGAAAACATTGTTACTAACCATCGACGATTATGTGGCGCAGAGAACACTGTCGAATAAAGAGGAGTACCGAAATTTCAGGTCGAAGTTTGCGAACCAAACCAGTGTAATGGCTTATATGAGTCC
>JBJTNS010000235.1:0-6391 GCA_046074245.1 Chitinophagaceae bacterium
GTCCTAACCGCGATTTGCACTCTGGCGTTTATGGCGGTGCCGTAGCTAATCCTGCCACTATCCTTTGCCAAATGATTGCTTCATTACACGACGAAAACAACCACATTACCATTCCTGGTTTCTACGATGATGTGATCGTTGTTAGCGATTCTGACAGAACTGAAATGGCAAAAGCACCTTTCAGTCTGGATGCCTATAAAAAAGACCTGGCCATTGATGATGTTTGGGGCGAAAAAGGCTATAGCACAGTAGAAAGAACCAGCATCCGTCCAACTTTAGAGGTTAATGGTATCTGGGGTGGTTATATCGGCGAAGGTTCTAAAACGGTATTGCCAAGCAAAGCCAACGCTAAAATCAGTATGCGTTTAGTGCCTGGTCAGAATTCACACAAGATTTCTCAATTATTCAAACAACATTTTGAATCAATTGCACCAGCATCAGTAAAAGTAACAGTAACTGAACACCACGGAGGTGAGCCTGTATTAACACCAACAGATAGTATTGAATTCCAGGCAGCTTCTAAAGCCATGGAAGCGACCTTCAATAAAAAACCAATTCCAACCAGAGGTGGCGGTAGTATTCCAATCATTGCTTTGTTTGAAGCTGAATTGGGTATCAAATCTATGCTAATGGGTTTTGGTTTGGATAGCGATGCACTGCATTCACCAAACGAAAAATATGGTCTGTTCAACTACTACAGAGGTATCGAAACCATTCCATATTTCTATAAGTTTTACGCTGAGATGAAGAAATAATTGCAGAGTTAAAGGATTTGAATTATTTTGCAGTAATTTTTAAATAATTATGCTTGTAAAAAATCTACTATTAACTTCTGTATTTGCTTCTGTGGTTGTTTTCTCAGCCTGTTCGTCAGGTAGTGAGCCAGAACCAGCAACAGACAAATGTGCTTCTAAGAACATTGTTCTTACAGCTACAACCGTATCAGCGGCTTCATGTTCTTCTAACGGAACTGTTACATTAAGAGCTTCAGGTTCTACTGGTTTTACTTTTCAGCAAGGCAGTAGCGCTTTTCAGACAGATTCAGTCTTTGGCGGATTAGCAGCAGGTACATATACCTTTACTGCAAAAGATGCCGAGGGTTGCACTAAATCAGTCACAGTAACAGTTGGAGAGAACACTACTAAAGGTCCGTTATTTACTGCGGTATCTGCCTTAGTTGCTACTAAATGTAATCAGGCTTGTCATACTGCCGGAACAGACGGAGCACCAAAGAATATCTTTGCAACCGATTGTAACATTGTTTCACTTAAGTCTATGATTGTTGTAAAATCCGTCAATAGCACAATGGGTGGATTGAACAGTTCAGAGAAAGCACAGATCACCGACTGGATAGCAGCCGGCGGAACTATTAATAATTAAAAACATTCAGGAAGGCAGCTGAAAGGCTGCCTTTTTTTATTGCTATGAGATATCTATTAGAATTATCCTACGACGGCGGAAATTATCAGGGCTGGCAGATTCAGCCAAATGGCAGTACTGTGCAGGAAGTGCTCAATAACGCCATCTCGGTTATAACTCGTCAGGCTATTGAGACTGTGGGTTGCGGGCGAACAGATACTGGCGTACATGCCCGACAGTATTTTGCGCATTTTGATGTTGAGCAGGAGTTGCCAGCAAGTTTTTTAAGAAGTCTCAATGGTATTCTGCCATACGATATTGCGGTTCACGATTGCCAGATGGTCAGCAACGAATTTAACGCCAGGTTCGATGCCATTTCAAGAACTTACGAATATCAGATCATCTTTGAAAAAGACCCTTTTCTGAACAAGCATGCCGTCAGATGGTATTCTGAACTAAATATTGATGAAATGAACAAGGCTTGCCGCTCAATTATAGGTACACACGATTTTGCCTGTTTTAGTAAAGTGAATACCGATGTTAAACACTACGAGTGTAACCTTATGGCAGCAAGATGGTTTTACCGCGAAAATATTTTAATTTTTGAAGTAACAGCCAATCGTTTTTTACGCAACATGGTTCGTGCTATGGTGGGTACACTCACCCAGATAGGCGAGGGTAAAATTGATCAGCAAAAGTTTATGGAAATTATAGAAAGTAAAGACCGTAGAAATGCTGGTACCTCTGTGCCTGCACATGGCCTATACCTGGTAAGTATCGAATACTAATTTCTTAGTACATTTGCGGGCATAAGCAATGAAATTTATTTTACTGCCTTTTTCATGGGTATACGGACTCATCACATCTCTCAGAAATGTGTTGTATGATAAAGGTATTTTCAAAGCATATACATCTTCTCTTAAAACTATCGTGATTGGCAATCTGCAGGTTGGAGGCTCTGGCAAAACGCCAATGACGGCCTATCTGTATGAAATGTTCCTTGGCCAATTTCAAACAGCCATCCTATCAAGAGGCTATGGTAGAAGTACTAAAGGTCTGCTGGAAGCAAATGCAGATTCAAATGCAGAACAAATTGGTGACGAGCCACTTTGGTACTACCGTCATTTAAAAAATGCAAAAGTAGTTGTTGCAGAAAAACGACAACTTGGTTTACAATATCTCGAAAAAAGCCATACACAGCTGGTATTGCTGGATGATGCCTTTCAGCACCGTGCCGTTAGAGCTGATATGTATTTGATGCTTAGCGAATATAGCAAGCCCTATTTTAAAGATTATCCTATGCCTTACGGTCGCCTGCGGGAATACAGAAGCGGAGATAGAAGGGCAGATTGTATAATTCTAACAAAATGTCCGGACCATCTGAAACTTGAAGACAAAGTGAAAACCATTCAGGCAATTAATCCTATGGATGGTCAGGAAGTTTTTTTTACAGGATTGACAGCCAGCACACCTGTAGATGTTAAAGGCAAACTTTCGTTTAATGAGTTAAACTTCGACAAGGTAATTGCTTTAAGCGGTATCGCCAGTCCCGATTCGTTTATCACCTTCTGTCAGTCGTTTGGAAAGCCCGTGCAGGTATGTTCTTTCAGAGACCATCACCACTATACTGCAGATGATATTAAAAGTGTACTAAAGCACGCCGGACCGCAGACTCTGGTTATCTGTACAGAGAAAGATGCTGTGAAATTAGGTACAGAAACTTTGATCAGTGAGTTTGGTGAAACCCCTCTTTTCAGTTTGCCAGTTCGTCCATATTTTCTGTTTGACGAAGAAGATAAATTTAAAAAAGTTCTTAAATCAAAAATCAAATGAGTTTAAAAGCTGTATTTAAAAAGATTGACCCGGTCTATTATTTATTTCTGGCCTATGCCTTATGGATGCTTTCTCTGAAGAACAGAGACACTGGTGGTTTCGACGATTTTAATGTGTTTTACTACGCAGGTAAACGATTGTTAAATGGGGAGAATATTTACGGGGAACCCCATCATTATAATTTAAAATATTTTTACAGTGTATTATTCGCTGCCTGGATGTCGAGCATGCAGGGAATAGGTATAGTGGCAGCGAAGTGGATATGGTTTGTGCTCAATTTTATTCTCTTGTTCAGGACTTTATTCATACTCAAAGAGATAATTCCAGAAAGAACCAAAGGCAGACTGCTGATCTTTTTTGTTTTGATGCTGATCATGGCGAAAATTATCCTGATCAATTATGTTTCCAATCAGATTACCATCGTTATTCTATGGACCGTTCTGGAAGCCTATGTTCAGTTAAAAAAGGACAAGCACATTTTGGCAGCGGCAATTATTTGTCTGGGGATCAATATAAAGATTTTGCCAGTAGTGGTAGTGCCCTATATGATATTCATGGCAAAAGACAGATGGCGTTTTCTGTTTGCAGGTATTGGTTTTTTGTTGATTTATACTTTTTTGCCAGCGCTCATGTTTGGCTGGAATTACAATGCCATGTTGCTCGGTGAGTGGGCTAAAACACTAAATCCTGTTAGCGATATTCATGTCATGCAGACATACGAGTATGGTATTCTGGATATCAGTTCACTCATCACCAAATTCCTGTCAGATGAACCAGTGTATCTGGAACCCAAATTGAATGTAGCTTCCTGGACAAAAACCCAGTTGTTTTTACTAACCAATGCTGTTAGGGTATTATGTCTGACAGGCGCAATTTATCTGGCCTTAAAAGTTCGCAAACCCATTGCAGGCGTCTCTCATCAGCTGATTGTACTGGCTGCTTTTATGGCACTTGCGCCATTGTGTTTCCCTCATCAGCGAGAGTATAGTTATTTGTTTTATTCGCCATTATGGCTGGTAATAATGCTCGTCAGTTTATCTCTCAGAAAATGGTCAGCCTGGTTGACTTTCGCAGTTTTAGTGGTATTTTCAGGATTGTTAACCTGGGTGGATTTTGTGGGGCGAGATATGGTAGATGTATTCAATTTTTACCGCATCATTACTATGGGCATGTTCTGTATGTATGTGTACTATATTTACTTCATCAGTAAAAATAGTACAAGCGCATCTTAGTATTTAAGGACTTTCCCTTTCCCTTTAGCTTCAATTGTAAGGCTGGCACTGTTGCCAGTTCTGTAGTAAACGTTCCCGGTGCCGTAGAGTTTAATGTCCATCACACTATTGCCATCCACATAACTATCATCTTTACTGAAACTATTGATGTAGCATTTGTCGGCGATCAGGTTTCTTGAATTGACAAAACTGATATCATCAACAGATGAAGAGAGCAGAAAGCAGGAGCCGGAGAGGTTCACTCCACCGGTATTGGTACAATCAACAAAAATATAATCACCATTAATCATCAGGTCGGCGTCTTCCAGACCACCATGTTTAATGGTAATACTGGTTTTACTATAGATGGTATCGGCACTGGTGAATTTTGCAGAACCATTGATTTGAAGTTCTTCAAGCGTGTTGAAATACACCACTACTTTCTGGCGGATCTGTAATTTTCTCACCCAGTTAAATTTGTTGCTATTGTTGATATACAGTTCGCCGTTATTTACTTCTGTGAGGTAGCCATCAATAACATTTTTACCTGCGCTTAGTTCTATGGTTCCGGCTTTAGCAGAATCCTGAACTAAAACGATGTCAAATTTTTCGCCAGCTTTTATTTTAGTAAAATCAGATACTTTTCTGGTGACAGTTATTTCTTCGCCATACGAGGTAAACAAATCATCTGCCTGCGAACAGCCAATAAAAACAATGCTTAATATGATCAGATATTTCTTCATTATTTTCTTAAGAATTGATCGCTAAAACGGTACCCTCCGCTCCAGTAAAAATAGTCGGCTACAGCCATATGCGATTTCAGGCGAGTTTGAGCAACTATACCATGATTAAAGAAGTAGTTAAAACCGATGGCAAAATACACGCGTTTTTTATAATCGTTTGGTCGATAGACATAGGTGCCCAGGTCGGTAACAATACCGAGCCGGCCAAACTTAAATTCGTGACCAAATTTAAGGGCAATCTCTGTTATATCCTTTGCTTCGAGGTTTTTAAGCGAAGCTTCATTGAATAGTGTGTAGGGGTAGGTGCGGTCGAAAAAGCATTCGAAGCCAGCTCTCCAGTTGCGGTTAGAATTGTGTTTAAAATAGTATAGCAGGCTGGTGCTGTAAATATTAAAGAATCGGGTATCTGCTACAGCGATTTGTTTTCGGGCGTATCCAAAGTTAAGTTCAAAGCCATTATCAGGAAAAAGCTGAGGCAGAGATTTTTGAGGCGGTGCATCATAGAGTTTGAATTTGTGCAGCCATCCTATATCAAAATGCACCATATTGATACCGAGATTCGGGCGTCTGAAATTGCCATTGCTATAGTGGGTGACCCCTAATCCAAGAACAAGCGATCCTTTTTTAGAAACGTCAAAGTAGTGCTTGTAGATCATCTGCATATTTCCATTCAGGTTAGAGCCAATAGCTTTGTTTTTCTTGTTGGTATTGAGGTTGTATGGTTTATTTAAATAACCTATACCAGATCCGAAGCGCAGGGCACTTTGATGCCGGGCACGTTTTTTAAGGTTAGCTTCTACATGGATATGCCAGGCATATACATTGCCATTGAGTTGAGGGTTGCCCATATTGAAATAGGTAAAACCGGTGCCCCAGCGCAGGTTCTTATACTGCTCATCCATTTGTTTCCATCCCGAGAAATCACTGCTGTAAGCCAGTTCAATCCCATAGGTATGTGCCTCCATATTGGCCATGTATTCGCGGTGTGCAATCAGGAAACCTGGCAGTACATTGACCTGAAAACCTCTGTATCTCTGAGCATTTACAGAAAATGTCAAAATGGTTAGCGCTATTAACAGACTCTTTTTCAACGTTTGCAAAATTAAATGAATGCCAAAGATTTTGTAATTTTAAAGTCATAAATTTTTTTTTGGAGCAATTTTTTTAGGTCAAAGTCGTTATATTCGCAGTTTAAAACCCTCAAAAGCCTATAGAAAATAAGCCTACTCAACGATTTATCTTTTG
>JBJTNS010000236.1:0-6445 GCA_046074245.1 Chitinophagaceae bacterium
AGTAAGTAATTCTGTGCGTGTTTTTATGGGTGGCGAAAATCATAATTATTGGTCAGAGAACAATGCCATTGAACTAAAAATGATAAAGCACCTGCACAAAACTAAAGGAGTTCGAAAACTTGTAATTGAACTTGGATATGCCCGAGGCTATCTATTGGACCGTTACATTAATGATGATTCAACTTATTACAGTCTTTTAGACAACAATACCGCCTATCAGTATTTACATTTTTATCAGGAATTGAGAGCATTTAACCAATCTCTTCCCCTTGATCAGCGTATTCACGTATATGGAGTTGATGTAGAACGATTCCCAGATGACGCGCCTATTTTGTTAAGTCATCTTTTAAAGAAAGAGCAGAAAGTACCTGCGTCAATAGAATTTTTAACAGAGGTAATTCACTCTTATGCGGCATATTCTAAAGACAGATACTATAACTATTACTACCAGGACAATGATTTTAATAATGAAATTGATGATGGGTATTACATCGATGAAAATACCTTTATGGACAACAAAGTCATTGACTCAGTTTTGGTAGAATATTCAAGAAATAGACTTGCGTTTCATCAATATTTAGGCGCAGATTCAGTGGTTTTTAAAAATACCATTAAGTCGATGAAGGAATTCAGAATTTATTTCGGATATAGTCGCATGCCTCATCAGTACATCTATCGGGAGCGATTTATGTTTAATAATATGATGACTTTGCTTAATGACGATTCTACCTCTAAGTTCTATGGTCAGTTTGGGAGATGTCACGTTAGTCAGAAAAAACTCGAGAAAGAATGCGACTGGTGGGACAATAGTGCTCTGGCTAAGCGTTTAAACGATAGTAAATACAAAGATCAGATTGTTAGTATCGGGATTTTTTACAAAAACTCACTTAGCAGCGATGTAACATTCAACGACTGGGAAATGAATGATGCTGTTCAGAGATACATAGACAGTTCTGCAAACGATGAATTCAGTTTGATGAAAATTGAGCCAACAGACAGCCTTTTGAGGCCTTTATATAATTTTATTTTAGTAGCAAATTCTTGTGGTGATGATTGTTACGAAACAATAAAAATATCGCATGATTTTATTGCACTCGACTTAAATTATGGTCAGGCAAATTACAATTTTAACACACTAAACAAAGGACTTACCGGTGATACCATTCCTGGATTCAATCAGCAGGTAAAGTATTATAATTTTACCATGTTTAGTTCAACTGATAAATTTGTTAATGTGTTTGACGTAAGAGTAATGCAAACACAGAAGATACGAAACGGCAATCTTCAATATACACTTAATGGTTATTCTATCTTAGAGGGTTTTGGTTACAATCCTTCATTTTCTAAATATTTTGCTGTATCACCATATGTTTTACTCGGATATTCAAGAAGTTCTCTGAGAATTCAGAATGATTCATTCATTCATCCAATCAGTCCGGCTTTTTCAAACGTGAATAAGTTAAGATATGCCAATTCTGCGTTCACTGCAGGTTTAGGACTAGATCTAAGATTGAATTTTACCAGTTTTCTAGGTTTGAATATCAAAGCTCAGGTACTTACAGATCCCTCCAGCAAATACTGGAGACGTGTAGAATCATATTCCAGTACATTGGATAAACAATCGCCAAAAACTTCTTTGTTTAATTATGGCGTAAGTGCTGGATTGAGTATTTTATTATTCAGAGATTAATCTGTTAATTTGCCCATATGTATCTACGTATACAAAAACAAATACCAAATCTGTTCACGCTTGGTAATCTTACTTGTGGTGTTCTGGCCATTCTTGCGATCTTCAATGATAAGCTTGATCACGCAGTTTATCTGGTAATTCTTGCGGCTATTCTTGATTTTTTTGATGGATTTCTGGCAAGATTGTTAAAGGTGAGTGGTGAACTTGGAAAGCAGCTGGATTCTCTGGCGGATTTGGTAACTTTCGGTGTTGCCCCTTCATTTATGTTGTATGCCTGTTCAGACATGATTGACGGCTATGCACGATATAGTTTTATTTTTCTGGCCGTTTTTTCGGCTTATCGATTAGCAAAATTTAATATAGATACCCGTCAGACCACCTCTTTTATAGGTGTACCAACGCCGATAACAGGATTAACATGTATATCTTGGGGAATAATTGATAGCGATGTTAAAGACTTAATTTTCGAGAATCAGTGGTTATTTATTGCTTTTTGTGTCATCGTATCGCTTTTGCTTGTTAGTGAGATAAAAATGCCTAGTCTTAAATTTAAAAAGGGCAATGCGGGTCAATACACGCAACATGTGGTTTTATTGGCAATCGGACTGATTGCTTTGATGTTTTTTGGCTGGTTATGTGTTCCTATATTTTATGCAGCCTATGTTTTGTCATCAATTCTGATTAATTTTGCACCAAAAAGATAGAAAATGAAATTTTCAGTAGAAATAGAAGTTATGCCTCGTAAAGAGTTGCTTGATCCACAGGGTAAAGCTGTTACTAATGGTTTGCACAATATAGGGTTTACCGCAATTGATAATGTGAGAGTTGGTAAATGCATCACTTACGAAACCACTGCAGCCTCAGAAAGCGAAGCATTTTCTCAGGCCGAAGAAGCCAGCAAAAAATTATTGGCTAATTTGGTTATGGAAAGTTACACCATTCGTGTAAAAGCTATCTGATTGACTGAAAATGCTTGATGTCGCTGTCATAGGAGGCGGTGCTGCCGGCTTTTTTGCAGCTATAAACATCAAGATTCTGCATCCGGATAAGGATGTACAGATCTTCGAAAAAAGTAGTACCTGTCTTGGTAAAGTTAAAATCAGTGGAGGTGGCAGATGCAATGTTACCCATCATTGTTTTGATCCGGTTGTTTTATCTAAGTTTTATCCAAGAGGCTCTAAAGAGCTAATTTCTGTATTTAACAGGTTTAATCCCGAGCATACCATTGCCTGGTTTGAGGAGCAAGGCATTCGCCTTAAAGTTGAATCTGATGGAAGAATGTTCCCGGTTACAGATGATTCTCAAACCATTATTAATTGCTTTGTTGATTTTTGTAAATCCCGTCAAATAGCGATTCATACCCGCTCTGGTATTAAATCAATCAACAGAATCGATAAACACTTCGAACTACAGACTGAGTCCGAAGTAATTAGTTGCCGTAAATTAGTCATCACTAGCGGCAGTAGCGAAGTTTTCTGGAATATGCTGGCAGAAATGGGGCATGATATAATACCTCCTGTGCCTTCGTTGTTTACATTTAATATAAAGAATGATCTGATTGAAGACCTTCCCGGACTGAGTGTGCCCAGAGCGAGTGTTAAATTAGACGTTGAGAAGTCGCTTTTGAAGGCGTTTAAACTTAGTGAGGCAGAATGCACTCAAACGGGACCATTGCTGATTACTCACTGGGGATTAAGCGGACCGGCAATATTAAAATTATCTTCTATTGCTGCCAGGTTATTACACCATGTGAATTATCGGTTTGACATACAAATCAGTTTTAGTAATCTCAGATTGGAAGATACACTGGAAGTTTTAACACAGTTCAAATCTCAGAACACCAAAAAGCAAATTATTAATACACCTTTATTTGAAATCCCTGCCCGCTGGTGGAACCGTTTGCATGCTCTGACTTTCGAAAATACCTATATTACCTGGTCTGATATTTCTAAAAAAGACCTCAATAAACTGGCAATGAATTTATGTGCTTATCCCCTGGAAGTTGAAGGGAAAAGTACATTTAAAGATGAATTTGTGACTGCAGGAGGTGTTAATTTGAAAGAAGTGGATTTTAAAACCATGGAAAGTAAAATTATTCCAGGTATGCATTTCGCAGGCGAGGTACTGAATATAGACGCCCTCACAGGAGGTTTTAATTTTCAGGCTGCATGGAGTGAAGCATGGGTGATTAGCAGGTCAATTTTCAATTATTAAGATTTTTAATCAAATTCTCAATACCAGAAGAATCTGTTTATCTTACTAGTCTAATTATCCAAAAGATATTTTCCGATTTCATATAAAAATCTCGGATTGAATTCTATGCCAACTTCATATTTTGGAATACTTAAACGGGTTTCCTGATGCAAGTTCATTTGTGCATACAGATTGATAAATGGAGGTAGTATTTTTATTTGAGGAGATATGCTTATGGTTTCAAAGTTGTAATGTTTAACTTGCAGTCCAGCACCAATTATAGTATTTAGTACATTGTCACAATAAATGGTATATTCAAAAGACTGACTATTAATTGTACTATTGTTATTCTTTATAAAATGATGATTTAGAGTAAAAACAGATATAAATTCTACGCTGTTGTGAAAGGTCCATTCTTGTCTGGAAATCTGATTACACCCGTATTGTTTAGGAATATGATTGATCAGGTTATTTGTGTCATGATTCTTTTTGTATTTTATGATTTCATTGTACATGATCAAATTGACACCAGCCTTTATATCATTACTGTTAAAACTTCTGCCTATAGAAATCGAAGGGTGAAAAGAGTTTTCCTTTTTTATCATAAAAGTATCTTTAAATTGCTTTGTCTGAGCTTCAGCCATATTTGTAAGAAAGCTTGTCAAGCCTAATGCACAGACTACTAAAAATTTAATAATTTGTGACTGATAAAAATGCAGGCAATGTGATATATTGTAAAATGATTGCATATGTCTGTTAACTGCCTTCAATTTTCAAATTTAAATAGTAGGCATCAATTTTTTGTCATGTAGGCATCTGTTAGCATATTTAAATTTCAGTCACTGGTATATTGTTGCTTTATATGAGTTCAATTGACTGATTTGAATTTTCAATAGTAACAAGTGTTTTTTTAGCACAGAAATTGACTAAAAGAATCCACTACTGATACCGTTCAGATTCCATCCCAACAGCATCGCAGGTAAATTTGTATTCAGTTCGATGCCTATTTCGAAGGGAGTAATTATCATTTTTGTATTATTCAGCAAAGTGATATTAAACTGGAAATATAGATTTGCCATTGGTGGCAAAAGTTTAATCTGGGGAGATAGTGTAATAGTTTCAAAATTATAATGTCTGATCTGACAAGAAATTCCAATTGTGCTAAGTTTAGGTGAATAAGGCCAGGATGTAAGTCTGTAAGGCGTGTAGTTAAATTCTATTGACTGACTGATGTGACGAATGTATGAGTTACCATTAAAATGATGAGAAAATGTCAGACCCAAAGAATATGCTTTGTTGACGCTGTGTGTGTAATCGAAATCTTTGTGATAAAGGTTATAATTAATGCCCAGTTTAGAACCTTTCATATTAAAAGGTTTTGAAAAGACGATTCCCAGCATTCCTGAAGTCTCAGATTCGTTTGTTTGATTAACTATAAAAGTATGGGCTTTGCACTCGAAAGTGCAAAGCCCTGTTAATACGAAGACCATTAAAAATGCTTTAATCGTTTTAATTTTTAATACCTGTTGTTTCATATCTTGCTCTGCTATTGAAACCGAATGATACACCAAATCTATAACCATCGCTGCTTGGCACGAAATAAGCATTAACCGGGATATTCAATTTTCCTGATTTAAATGTTTTACCCAGAACGAAGATAAATGAAGGGTGTAAGGCCCATTCGCCGCGACTATCGATGCGACTTTCAATGAAGGGTTTTTTAGTCATGCCCACTATATCAGAAGCCAGATGCCATTGATTCAGGTCGTCGAAGTAACCGTTAGATTTTTTTGTGATAGAAACTGATGGTCCGAACGCAAACTCCCAGCCATTCTGATTATTACGCATACCGTCCATTAAAGTTAAGCTAGGGATAAATAAACCCTGATCAAGGCCAGTAATCATTGGTACTACTTCAAAAAGAGCCTGGAAATTACCCTGATTCAGGTATTGTTTTTCAAACTGATATCCAAACTGGAACATCATTGGCATAGCGTTGAATCCTCCGTCTTTTTTAGGTTTAGCGAGTAAGGTAGCGGCCGGTCCGGTAAAATAGGTTACCCCCATACGCGGACCATCTGCACGAAGTCTGTTAGTAAAAGGATTGTTTCTTGCTTCATCAAATATAAAATTGCGGGTGAGGGTGTTTACTTCATCCACATTGTTAGGCAGAGCAAACATTTCGTTTAATGTAATTCTGATCATTGAAGGGATGGATTGTGGTAATTCAAGAAATTCTTTAACAATCACTTTTTCAAAGTCTTTGGTGTTGTTGTCATAGATTTTAAAACTGATAACCAATCGATCAGCTACCTTGTTGATGCTTCCTGTAAACATTTTATCGCATTTAAGTTTTGCGGCAATTTCAGAGATGCAATAAGTGCTGAAACATTTATCTAATTTGAGAGAATCGCGTTTTGCCAAATAGTCAAGGTCGTATTTATCAATCATAGAATAAATGCCAATTTTTTCGAGTTCAAGTCTGGTGATAGCTGTTACTGGCATATCAACAGGATTGAAATTTGGAACTTCTTGCAAACCTCTGGTGTCAATTTCTACAAT
>JBJTNS010000237.1:0-7546 GCA_046074245.1 Chitinophagaceae bacterium
ATGAGGTAATGTTTAAACCTTGTAAAGCCAGTTGGTTTTTAACAACATCATAAACTGCAGAGACATCTGCTTCAGCGTGCCACTTGTTGATACGTGCAATTGGGAGACGTGTAACAGAAGTAATTTTTTTATTGGAATTCCAGTATTGATATTTAGTGATGATAATGGAATCCATCAGGAAGGAAGAATCTTTATGAACACGGTTAAAACGTTTATAGGTTTCTGTAACACCAAGCACATGTGCATCCAAATGGTATTTTCCGGTTAGTGAAGTGGAGATATCGTAGGTGATACTGCCAATATCGGCGCGACTGCTAAAGTTGTCTGCAGCTGGAGCAACAGCTATTTTTTCGTTTTTACAGATTTTATAAAATTCGTTAGCATTACCGAAAGTTCTATGTGAAATAACATTAAAAGAATTGTCGATGATAGGGAATCTGGCAAACTTCGGATAGTAAACAGTATCCTGGCACATTTCAGGATAAACACCACCGGCGTGTATACCATTTCCAATAATAAGTCCTACATCAATAAAGCCATTCTTTTGGTCTTTAATATCGCTAATGTTATAGGTTCTAGAGAATACATTACCAGGAACATTGGATCCGGGAGAAATCAGGAAAGGAGGATTAAATGGAGGTAATCCACCCATAGAAATAGAACCAGAGCTAAGGTTTTTACCAATTGCAGGGAACCAGGCATTTGGATTACTCGCGGTATCAAAATTGATTTCAGCCCAGGTAGCATGACAGCCCGGTTTTGTTTCATCCAGTATAAAGCTGATGCCGTATGCATCTGAAGCATTTCCTAAACATTGCACACCTGCTTTTCTTAAGTTTTTCGCAGAGGGAGGCATCATGGCCAGACTGATGGTGTTCTCTGAAGCGCAGGCCAGAGGGTGTTTCATGTCTTTCTGGTAAAGTTTGACAGTGAAACATTTTACATCTTTGCTTTCATAAAAATGTCGTCTGTGAGACGCAAAACTGATACTATCATTTGAAGCTACCGGTGTCTTAAAATACTTCACTACTATCATGCCTCCACTCACTAAAATTTTAGGAAGAGTATCTCCTGTATTCAGCACTGCCATGGTATCATCTGCCCAAAGTTTGCGTTTAACAGCGGCTCCTGAATCTTTGCTGTAGTAATTGACCCAGCGATAGGTACTGGCGTAATAACGTTGATAAATTTTATCCCAGTCGGTGTACAGATGTTTTGGATAGAGATCTTTGCTGAAACGACAGTTTTTATTGACATTAATATTGTTTTTAGTGTCGGTGGTACAACGCTCGCAGTAATCATCGCCAAAATCCCACACCCTGAAAATATTTGTATCATCCCGTTTTTGAACAAGTGAATTGATTGAGGAAGTAGTTGTAAATTTATGTCCGAGTGGCGCATTAAAACCGGATGTTGTAAAGAAGGTACTATCGTCATCGGTAAAGTTATTATCGTTGTGATAGAATTTAGAGAAGTTTGTAAATTTAACGGTGTCGGTAATTACACACTGGTATCTCAGCGAAGGATTGATAACATTGGTGCCACCAGTTTCAATAATGCTTTGCGGACCTAATACCAGAATGGTGTCGGTGATGGTTCTGCCGCAGCCAGGGATAATGTGGGTGAAGCTGAAATTGACTTTATAAGCACCAGGAGCAGTAAAGGCGTGTGATCCCGTCCAGGCTCTTGTGATATTGGCAGGGATATAAGGGAATTCGTATTGATAGAGTGGATTTGCTGCACCAAAGATGGCAGAGTCTTTAAGTTTGAAAGTGATTTTCGAATCGCTGGCACATACTGAGTCTCTGCTGGCGATAATGCTTGGCTTAATGATAAGATTGGTAGCAGCTGCATTAAAAGTAAAGGTATCTCTGCAACCATTGTAATAGCCGGTAGCTGCGAGTTTGACATTGAAATTGCCGTTGTTCGGACCCTGACTGGTGTATTTATGACTGACCTGAGTTTTCCAGTTGCCTGGAGTAGTTTTATTGCCCGTCAGAAATGTGCCATCATCCCAGATCCAGGTAAAGGATTGTATACTGTCAAGCAGAATAAGTGAGTTGTTGGTGACGGTCAGAATAACGCTATCGCAGCGTTTAGGTTGAGGCGAATTGAATTGTAATCCAAGTGATGAGTGCACTTTTGCAATGGCATTGTATCTGAAAGTTTTAACACAACCATTACAGGAAGTAATTTGTATGGTAACACCATAGGTACCCCCGGCAGGGTCCTGGAAGCTATGGCAGATTTGTTTCATCTTATTGCCTTTTAGGCTGTATTTGGTGCCATCATCAAAAACATAATCCACATTGCAAATTGAGTCGCCGATAATGTAGCTACTATCAACGAAGCAAAACTGATTATTTTTAAAGCATTGCACTTTCTTACTTTTTTGTAGAAATATATTGATAGGTTCGGGATTGATAGAAATACTCTTACTGGCATTGCATGTGTTGCCATTGGCCAATTTTAACTTAAGGGTTATAACTTTTACACCTGGGGTATTAAAAGTAAATACAGGATTACATAGCGAATTATTTGTGCCCTGAGAATTGAAGTCCCACTGAAAACCTGAGGCTCCAACAGAGTTGCAATTAAACTCAATGGGCGAACCAACACAAAAGGTGCCATTGGCTGTAATAGAACATTGCGCTTTTAGTGCTGGCAAGAAATACTGACTTAATGCCAGAAACAATAACGAAAATAGGCGGAAGATAAATTTCATAGTCATAACGGAATGAATTTCTTATAAGAATGAAATTTACAACAAAACGTTGCTTGAGTAAAATAAAATTTCTAAGAATATGTGAATAGAGAATTACAATTTCAGCAATTCGATGCTGTTTCTATTCAGCAGCAGCAGGCCTCTTTGTTCCATTTTTTTAAGGAGGCGGGATATTACTTCACGACTAGAGTTAAGTTCGTTAGCGATTTCCTGGTGGGAGAGATGTATGGTTTTAGACTGGTTGTTTTCGGCATGGCGTTTCAGATAAAATTCTAAACGTTCGTCCATGCTTCTGAAGGCAACCTGATCGAGCACTGTGAGTACTTCTTCGAAGCGGTTTCGGTAGGTAGTAACCACAAATTCGTACCAGCTTTTGAATTCGCCCATCCATTTCTCCATCATGTTGAGTGGCACCATCAGTACTTCAGAATCCTCAACCACCCGGGCCATGATTTTAGACGTTTCCATTTTAGTGGCACATATCATAGAAATGGCGCAAGCCTGACCGGGCATCAGATAGTACATAAAAAACTCGTTGCCCTCGTCGTCTTCGCGGTATACTTTAATTTTACCATTCAGCACCAGCATGGTGTTCTGGATATACTGCCCCGTTCTGATAATCACATCACCGGTTTGAAAATGTTTAACAGTGGCGTGTTCTTCTATGGTCTTAATCAGACCAGGTTCAAAATCGGGGTAAGCATTTTGAATGGCGAGTGTGGTCATTATGCAGCTTTGATATCCAGGTCGGCAAGTTTATTCACCACCATATCAGAGGTAATGGTAATTTCCTTATCGTTTTTAGAAGGCGCTTCGTACATCACATCCAGCATTAATTTCTCGCAGATGGTGCGCAATCCTCTTGCACCCAGTTTAAATTCAACTGCTTTGCTAACGATAAGGTCGATAGCCTTTTTGTCGAAGACCAGTTTAATTCCTTCCAGTTCCATGAGGCGGATATACTGTTTCAGCAATGCATTTTTAGGTTTCACAAGAATATTCTTCAGAGCATCTCTGTCCAGAGGTTGCAGGAAGGTAATCATAGGCATACGACCAATAATTTCAGGAATCAGGCCAAATGATTTAAGGTCTGAAGGAGCAATTTGTTCAATCAGGTCGTGTTCCTGGATACGGTCTTTTTTAGCCGACTGGAAGCCCATGGCAGATGAATTGATGCGCTTAGCGATAATTTTATCTATTCCATTGAAGGCGCCGCCACAGATGAACAGGATATTGCGGGTATCAATTTTAACGAACTTTTGATCCGGGTGTTTTCTGCCACCTTCAGGAGCGATATTGGCCACGGTTCCTTCAAGGAGTTTTAATAAACCCTGCTGAACGCCTTCGCCACTAACATCTCTGCTGATAGAGGGGTTATCGCCTTTACGGGCAATTTTATCAATCTCGTCGATATAAACGATACCGCGTTGAGTTGCATCCACATCATAATCGCTGGCCTGATACAGACGTGAAATAACGCTTTCGACATCTTCACCCACATAACCGGCTTCGGTAAGAACAGTAGCATCGGCAATACAGAAAGGCACTTTCAGGATTTTAGCCAGTGTGCGCACCAAAAGGGTTTTACCTGTTCCGGTTTCGCCCACCATTAAGACGTTAGATTTTTCAATCTCTGTATCTTCACGGTCAGTTGGATTGAGCACTCTTTTATAGTGGTTATAGATGGCAACGGCCAGAACTTTTTTAGCCTGGTCCTGACCGATGACATACTCGTCCAGATGCTTTTTTATTTCAGCTGGTTTAAGAAGATTGATTTGAAGGTCGGTTCCCGACTTTTTAGACTTGACAGTATTGCCCAGTTCTACTTCCACGATCTTAGAGGCCTGTTCAACACAAGCGTCGCAGATATTGGCTTCGATACCGGAGATAAGCATGGTTGCTTCCTCTTTTGGTTTACCGCAAAAGGAGCAGAAGGAACTGGATTTTTTACTGGCCATTATTTTTTCTCTTTGCTTCTGATAAGCACTTCGTCTACCATACCGTATGCTTTAGCTTCTTCTGAAGTCATCCAGTAGTCGCGATCGCTATCTTTTTCAACCTTTTCGTAGGGCTGACCGCTATGGTAAGAAATGATATCGTATAATTCTTTTTTCAGTTTTGAAATTTCTTTGTAGGTAATTTCTATTTCGGTAGCCTGACCTTGAACACCGCCCAGAGGTTGGTGGATCATAACACGGCTATGTTTTAATGCAGTACGTTTGCCGTGAGCACCAGCGCACATCAATACGGCGCCCATACTTGCGGCCATACCTGTACAGATGGTAGACACATCGCTACTGATGAACTGCATGGTATCGTAAATGCCTAATCCGGCGTATACGCTGCCACCCGGACTGTTGATATAGATTTGAATATCTCTGTTAGGGTTGGTGCTTTCTAAGAAGAGCAACTGACCCATCACGATATTGGCAACCTCGTCGTTGATAGGCACACCTAAGAAGATGATTCTATCCATCATCAGACGAGAGAAGATATCCATCGCTGCGATGTTCAGAGGGCGTTCTTCTATAATGTTTGGTGTAAGATTAGTAATAACATTCGGCGTAGCGCTGTTAATATATCTGTCTAGAGTAAGACTGTTTAAACCCAGATGCTTGCTGGCGTATTTTTTAAATTCGTTTCCTTGGTCCATAATGTAATTTTATTCAACAATAATAGTACAAATTTAATTGATGTGACAAAAAGGCACAAAATTAATTATACAAATCGATAAAGACATCCCACAGGCGCACCAGTATCGCACACCCGAGCTTCTGTCTTATTGTATTAAACAGATGTGTTGTGGAATTGTTTTTGGGGGAGAGTATAGGATATAGTATAAAGGATATAGGGGGGCTGGCGCCAGACGGAAGTGCTTCAATATGCCAGCGGCATTGCATGATCTTCAAATAGGGATAATGTATTTGAGTAGGTTAGGCGGCAGTGACGCCAACATGCTGTCGCCAGAGAATAAACATAAACATTACAATCGTATAATCGTCGAACCTACGGTCCATGGAACAAAAAAGCCCTGAAGAATCAGGGCTTTTTAAAATATTGTCTAAATTAATTAATGCTGGTGATTGTGTTCTTCGATGTGTTTGTAGAACTCTTCGATGCTTACATTGGTGTCTTTGTATGATACGATTTCTTTGATCTCGTGGTAAACTTTACGTCTCAAAGCGATATCATTCATTTGTTCAACGTACTCTCTTTTCTTTAAAGAATCGTCGCTGAATTTTTTCACGAATTCAAATTCCGGGTTTTGTAAACCATAGTTTCTAAACATCGACAGGGTATAGCCTAAAGAAGCATCTTCTATATCCTGAGGTTCAATTTTGATAGCGAATTTAGCAGCGGCTTTTTCTCTGATCAGAATTTCTTTCAGAACTTTAGATTCGTTGACATAGCGCTCATCAATGTTTTCAGCGTTGTAGTTATCTTCTTTGGTGCTTAGTAACCATCTTTTCAGGAAAGCATCAGGAAGTGGCACTTCGTGTTTATCGTTCAGCAGGTGTGTGATCATGTGTTCAACATGGTGATCGCTTTCGCTGCGGTAGTATGCTTCGAGGTTTTCTTTGATTTTAGCTTTGAACTCTTCTTCGGTAGCGACAACACCGTCACCTAAAACCTGATTGAATAGGTCCTGATTGATGTCTGCAGGAATACGTCTGCTGATTTCTTTCACTTTTAATTTAAAAGTTTTGTTCAGGTCGGCAACGGCTTCTTTGCTGATACCTAAAGAACTACCGATAACGCTGCTGTTATCATTGAATAATTTGAAAATATCCAGAGTGATTTCAGCATCTTTTTTCAGCCCGATTAACTGAGCTTTCAGAGTTTCGTCTTTAATTAACTCAGCAGTGAAAGAAGTTTCTTTATTGTCTACACCACCTTCGAAAGCTTCACCGTTTTCGTTCAATTCGGATAAGAAAGCGTAAACGATATCTTTTTCTTCGGCAGATTCTACGTTTTCCATGTTGCCATATCGCACACGCAGAGATTCAACTTCTTTATTTACTTCAGCATCATCAACTGAGATTACAAAGCGTTCAACCACATCAGAAGAACCGATATTAAAGTCGAATTTAGGCGCTAAACCTAAATCGAAGGCGAAAGTATAATCTTCTTTATTATCGATGTCTACATCAGAGGCAACAGACTCACTTGGAAGAGGCTGGGCGATGATATCGATGTTTTGTTCTTTAAGGTGTTCGAAAAGTGCGTTAGAAGCTAAACGGTTAATTTCATCAACAAGAATGCTTTTACCGTAAATACTTTTGATCATCCCCATTGGAGCGGCACCCTGACGGAAACCTTTAACTGCAATTTGTTTCTGGTGTTTTTTTAGTTCTTTTTCAACTGATTCTGCGTAATCTGCTTTAGTAAGCGCTACAGTCAGAGTAGCATTTAAATCGTCTATTTTATTGAAATTTACTTGCATTGATGCTATTTGTTTTGGCTTTTAAGCCTGATAATTTTGAAAGGTGATGTGTTGTCCGGTGTTCAAACGGTTGCCTGTCGGGAGGTCAGGCAACCCTGATGGGTTGCTGACCAGTTGTGCGGATGAAGGGACTCGAACCCCCACGCCTTTCGGCACCAGATCCTAAGTCTGGCACGGCTACCAATTACGCCACATCCGCAAATTTCGGACTCCCGTTTTGAAAATCAGGGCTGCAAAGGTAACGAATTATTTGCAATTCCCAAAGATAAAAGAAATTAATACCAATTGATATAGTTAAAAAGTTCTAATTCGCTGCCTTTTAAATAGTTACTGGCAAATCTTAATCGTTTTGCTCCTATGATACTATTGGTTAATCC
>JBJTNS010000238.1:0-3509 GCA_046074245.1 Chitinophagaceae bacterium
GGCTTTTTTTTATTAATATGATTTTTAATTATCCTTCTTTTTTAGGTTCTGGTTTTTCTGATGGAGGCGTTGGTTTGGTTTTAATCATCCCTTTCTCGAACATCAGCGACTCAAGGAAGAACTCCAGCTGGTGTTCATCAATTTTCTTACCTAAAATTTTACCTTGCTCATCAATGATAATAATGGTTGGGTTAGCTTGAATATTATAGTCGTAACGGTTATAAGGCCAAGGGTAATACTGATTAGTTTTACAAACATTCATCCAGCCATGAAGTTCAGGACGCTCGCGCATCATCTTCATCCATTCGTTGTATTTACCTTCAGAAGAAATGGCATAGACTTTAATGCCGTTGTTTTTATGTTTCTGGAAAACCTGGTTAACCACAGGGATTACTTCCTTACAGTGACCGCAGGTAGGATCGTAGAAGAACACGATGGTAAATTTACCCATGTTCTCGTAAAGTCTATGGTATTTACCAGCGGTATCGGCAAGATTTAAATCTGGAGCAATGCGACCGCACATGGTAGGGATAGCGCGTTTTGCTTCTTCACACATTTTGCGTTTTCCAGCAGTATCATCGTACCACCAGGCATCTCCTGTGCAGTAGTATTTATTGATCAGGTGAATGGTAACATTGTCCTGACACATTATTTTTCTGTCCTGAAATTTATTGGTCAGGTATTGTATAAAGTACTTCTGTATTTCGGTGTAAGGAACAGTTTTGCCAATAGCAATATCAACCGCTCTGGTTAAACTATCGTAGTCCTGGAAGGTTACTTTATCGATGTAATCATTGAGCTTCATAGTTAGTAAACCTTGGGGTGCTCTGATCAGACCAGACTCGTTGAAATCGACATTATCCCAGTAGTGGTTTCTGAAATAATTGTATTCGTACATAGAATCGGCTGGATTTGGATTGTCAGGAATTTTAACATTCTGAAAAGCTTTAAAAATTTTAGTCAGCAAATGATTCGGATTTTGCGACATATAATTTTCTCTATATCTGAAATCTCTTTTATCTAAAGAATCTTTCTCTACTGTGAGTGCATCTTTAAGTTCGGTATTTCCGGCGGCAGATGCTGATTTGATTTGGTTATCGAGGTTGTATCTGGCGCGACCGTTAATTGCTCTGTTTTTTTGATACGCCACGAAAGCTTCATTTTCTGCACTTCCTGTCACAACAATTTTTGTTTCATCCATAGAAGTATCACCTTCGAAATAGAAAGTCTGATCGCTGGTGATTGGCAATTCGTAATAGCCATTAAGTTCAGGGAAAACGATCATGTACATACCACGCTGAAGCAAAGGAGCACCGGTAAAAGTACCGACACCATTAGCATCCAGCATACAGGTATCTCTGAAATATTGCTTGTCACCAAAGTTATCGGCTAAGAAGATATTGGTATTTTTAAAACCCTTAAGTTTTACCTTGATGGCGTAGTTACCTGATTCTCTACCGATATTTTTATAATCTCTTTTACCAATCTGAATGGTGGCAGGTGGTGTTGATGCAGAGGCAGGAATATTGTCAGTTTTTTTTGTTGTAGTGTTGCCCTTAGTAGTGGCAGGCGTAGGTGCTTTAGGACCTTTCTGTGCGAAGGCGCCGAGAGTAAACATGGCGCTAAAGCTCAGTAAAAGTGTGGTTTTTAGTATGATTTTCATGCTCATTGGTAGATTTGGCAAATTTATTATTCTGTATTGTAACTTATAGACAATAATTTTGCCAAAATAGTTTGCTGACAGAAATATGACAGAAAATAATTTTTTCAACAGTGTGTACGAGGTAGTGAGACTGATACCATATGGCAGGGTAACATCTTATGGGGCCATTGCTGCCTACCTTGGTGCTAAGTCATCTAGCAGAATGGTGGGCTGGGCGATGAATGCCTCACATTCGTATGATTCAAAAATACCAGCGCACAGAGTTGTCAACCGAATTGGCTTATTAACGGGGCAGGCACATTTCAACGGACAGTCGATGCAATCGCTATTGGAAGCGGAAGGCATTGTGGTTATTGACAACCAAATTCAAAATTTTAAAAATGTGTTCTGGAATCCTGAGACTTTGAACAAGGATTTATAGCGTATACGATTGTTCCTGGTAAGGAATCTCAACAGAATCCAGGCCAATATGGGCTTTAAGTTTTTCCATACTCATTTCATCACCATGCACTAAGAACAATTTTTTGAGTTGTTTGTAATTGCTACCCTCGTAGTACTTCATTAGTCCCGCCTGATCAGGGTGCGCGCTAAAGGCATCAGTTCTGGCAACTTTAGCATATACCTGACGTTCGCGTTTATTGATCATAAGACTTGGGCGACCTTTAAGTAATTCGTAACCCAGAGTACCTTCGGCGCAATAGCCAGCAATCAGAATTGTACTGTATGCATCTCCGATATTGTTGCGGACGTGTTCCTGAATACGACCACCTTCAACCATACCAGCTGCAGAAATAATAACAGCTGGCTCTGGCATCGTACTTATCATTTTGCTATCTACCTCCCCTTCCATGGTATATAAATTAGGGAACTGAAAGAGATTGCCGTTCGCCTTATAAAACGCTTTAGCCTCATCATTTAAAAGAGAGAGGTGTTCGGCGTAAAGGCGAGTTGTTCTGATGGCTAAGGGACTATCGGTAAAAATCTTCACATCAGGCAAAAGTCCTTTGATGTAGAGTTGATTAAGGGTAAAGATGATAGATTGTGTACGACCTACACTGAAAGCTGGGATAACCAGCTTACCTTTAAATTTTACGCAGGTATTGTTGATATACTCCAGAAGCATTTGTTCGGCATCGGTAGAATCGTGGTGGAGCCGACCACCGTAGGTACTTTCGCTTATCAGATAATCCAGGCCCTGCATAGGTTGAGGATCTACAACGAGTTTGGCATTATAATTTCCTAAATCACCAGTAAAACCAATGACTTTAGTGGTACCATTTTCTGTGATGGTTAGTTTAACAGAGGCAGCACCAAGGATATGGCCAGCTTCGTGGAATTCGAGGGTAATATGTTCGTTTACAGCGAAAGGCTGATAGAAGTTAAGACCCACCATAGCATCGTAGGTTTGCTCAACATGCGAACGGTTGTATAGCGTCGCTAATTGTTCGGATTTATTGAGCCTTTTAACTTTAATTTTACCTTTAGATTTCTTCGGACGGTGCTTTTTATTGCTTTCGATTCGCTGAACATTGAGAGAATCGAGTAATAGATTTTTGGTTAACTCCAGACTGGCATCAGTGCATAGAATCTGACCACGGTAGCCCTGACGGATGAGGTTAGGAAGGTTACCTGAATGGTCGATGTGGGCGTGAGTGAGAATAACCAGATCAATTTCTTCAGGCAGAAAAGGAAAGTTTCGGTTATTAGCGTCAAAATCGTCTCTGCGTTCGTAATCTAATCCACAATCTACAAGAATTGTATAGCCATTATCTAATTGTAACATGTGCATACTACCTGTTACCTGCCTTGCTGCTCCCCAAAAAGTTAATTTCATTCTGCTCTGTTT
>JBJTNS010000239.1:0-3991 GCA_046074245.1 Chitinophagaceae bacterium
GTGGAGGATGAAAAAGACAGCACTGTAGATGAGTGGTACAACCATTACACCATACGCATCAGCGAAGGTAAGTTTGATACCTTAAGTCGCGATACAGGGCATTATTTGCCGTATTGGATGAAGCGATGAAGCTCTGCTACATTGATCTCATAACGGTCGCCACCTACGGGGCTCCCTTTTCACGTTTGTCGTATACCCAGGCCTCAAATTTTCTTCGAAAATTTTACGACCTGGGCTACCAACCCCTTCGGGACGCCCTTACAGGGCTAATTGCTTTCGCTCTCAATTTCATCCCTGGCAGGCGCGCCGTCTCGCAATCGTGCAACCCATAAATGGATCTGGTAAAACAAGAAGAAATGCACCAGCACCACCAATTCTAAACTTACTATGTACCACGGCCATTTGCCGATGATCATCGGATTGTTCGCCGCTGGCGGCTCCGATAAAAACATGTAATTCGCTCCAGTCAGATAATTGATGCCACCTATTATCGGCAAGGTCAGCTGCGTGAATAAAAATATCTTGAACCAACTGTACTTTCGAGGTGTGAAGTTGAGCGACCAGGTAGCAAATAAAGCAGTAAGCACAACGCCACCGTGAGAAACCACGTACGAAATACGCTCATACACACCATATCCATGTGTTAGCTCGGGTGTGATAAAGGCATGTATCGCACCAGCACTCCAGAATATCAACAACTCATACAAAAACTGCATCCTGGTGATCAGCATCGCAATAGCTATCATCTCCGACATCGCACATAACTGCAAGGGAAGATTATTCCTTAAATTCCAGTCGCCGATACTGGTGTAATACACATGGTGAGCAACCACATTGCATAACAATACCAATGTAATAAACCTGGCAATGCCCTCCTGTCTGTCAACCCACTTATCGTGCTTCGATGAACGGTATAACAAAATACCACATATGAGAAAACTCAAATTCATCATCCACCAGTCTGCCGAACCCGGCACTATTACTACATGTATCTGTCTCATATTGATTTAAAACTTCAGAATTTTAACACTAAAGTTTTGTGCAATATAAAGGCAAATTAATTAATCAATCAGATTTACTACTTTTTTTTCTTCGATTCACTAAAATTTTTACAAAAAAGTTCACAAAATTCAATAAATGTTCTATGTTTGTCTAAAATATCTAAAACTATGCATCGTCAGTTCTCTCATCCTGTGACGAAATTTCTAACCCATCATGCTGTAATCCTTACACTGCTGGTGCTAGAACTTTCTGTACTACTTTTTGTGCTCTTCCGAAACTTTTCATTCGAATATCTGTGGTACGACGAATCGGGTCAGTTCTGGATTGCTAAAGGTCTGCATCACGACTCAGCGCCTTTGTCTCCTACTGGCAATATCACCGATGTCATCGATAGCAACAGTCACCACAACCTCGACCCGGGCGGTTTCAGTATTCTATTGCACTGGTGGACAAAAATTTCAGATTCTATTGTCTGGTTGCGCATGCTTCCATTTCTCTTTCTGTGTGGCATCTCTGTCTGTTCAGCGTATCTCACCAATCATTATTTCAAGAACCGTATCCTTACTTTTCTCGCACTGTTTCTCCCTTTCACCTACCCTGTTTTGCTCAATATGGGCTTCGAAATTCGAGCGTACTCTATGGAGGTATTCTTTACGCTACTGCTACTCATCATTATCGAACAATTGACGAAACGTTTAACGCCTCTCAGAGTGCTTAGTTCAGCAGTGTTAATTAGCATTGGCATGTGCTCGCGATACTCTGCTATCATCATAGCATTTGCAGGATCTGCTTATATCGCTTTAATGATTTTCAGACAAAACATCGCTTCAAAAGACAAAATCTATTTACTCATTTGCCTGATTGTACCACTGGCAACAACCCTTTATTTGATCTACCACAACGCTTTAAAACATCAGAACCTGCACCTGGGTCAGCTTTCATATCTTCAGTACCTAAGCAATAACTGGTCGTACCTGGTTCGTCCGCAGAACCTCCTGTACATACTGGTATTAATGGGCTTATTACTGCTTTTCATCTATCAGAAGAAGTGGCTAAAAACGGAGACCTACAAACATTTGCTATACTTGTGTTTATCTGCCAATATACTATATCTGGTTTTATCTGCTATTGGATTACATCCATGGCGCATAGGTTCTAAAGGCAATATTTCAGTCAACTTCCTTGTCCTTTTTTCGGTATTCATTTTAGTGATACATTTTCTTAAACGTTTACCCAAACAACTGCGACTAACGAAGCTGTTAGTCGTCTTACTTTGTCCTGTTTTTATTATTGTTGGATACAATCGCTATTTGTTTCCCAAGCACAGCGAGAGTCCGTATCCCCGGCATGACATGCATGTAAGCACGGCATATCATTTCGAAAAAATTGACAGTGTAAAACATCAGCGCATTTTTGTAGAATCCTGGGAATCGCCCTATGTACGCTACGAATTTGAATATGGCAATCTCAGGCATTTAAAACATCTTTACCCTGAACGCTTTACATTTGGCACCGGATTACCGCATTATCATTTCCCTAAGAAACGCGGACAGCCGGTAACAATAGTCCCACCACCGACAATGGATGAATTATTACAATACGACCTGATTATATCTTCAGAACTTTTTGACTGGTCGCACACACACCACCAGCACTGGCAATTAATACCAGGCACTAAAAACTTTTGGGAGAAACGCCAATGATAGACTATTACTTAAATTTAATATGGTGCTGGGGCATCGGACTGGTTTCACTGTTAAGCGGACTCATCTTGTATTCATGGTGGAGTTTCAGAAAAGCGAATAAGAAAAAATAATTTATGTACCACATTTCCAGACTAAAACTTGTCTATTGAGCATGAAGAACATTCTACTAATTTTATTTTTTTCAATAGCACAGCTATCTGCACAAACTTACACATACAAACCACTACTCTCTACAACCGACTGGCGGTATGAACTTGCTGCACAGGGCGGATCTTCCGTCTACTGGTACCATCAGGCCTTTAAAATCACAGAGAATTTCAAGGAATATACAGCCATCACCGACTGCGAGGGCAATGATCCGATCGTATACATCCGTGAAGACATAGCATCCAGAAAAGTATTTTATATGCGTCCGGACAATATGCAGGAATATGTGCTCTTTAACTTCAATTTAAGAGTAAATGATGTCATCAATGTTCCCATAAGTTTATCTGAAACCAATGCTCCTCAGTACAAAGTGATCGCCATAGACACGGTTACATTACCCGACGGCAAGCATAAGCGTTTTCAGTATCGTGAGACAGGCGGACTGCAATGGAAGGAGTTCACATTAATAGAAGGCATAGGATGTACAGCCGAACCCTTTAAGTTTTCTTACAGAACAGCCGACCCTGTATTCTATCTTTTAAACACCTACAAAGGCAGGGAATGTCAGTTCAACTCACGCGACACCTGCCCACCCAATCCCTGCACCTTTGTCAGCAATGTAGCAACTGCTAAAAAACCCGAGATGAAGGTATATCCGAATCCGTGTGGGGACAACATTCAGCTGAGTTCAGACGAAGTATTCCAATACAAGATTTTAAACACAATTGGTCAGGTCCTTCAAACGGGCAGTTGCCAAACCACCATCAACATGAGTGAACTACCTAAAGGTTTGTATGTATTGACATTGGAGAAAGAAGGTGTTTATAGCAGCATACGCATTTCGAAAGAGTAAAAAACTGTGGACAGCTACAGGTACAATCTGGATATTATTTTAAATGTATATTTTATAAGCAAATGCAATAGAACTAGTTGATACCGCATTGATGCACAATAAATAATCTACATTATTATAGCTTATTAAGCACCATTTTAAACCTCTTGATCTTGATTATTTCGCATAATCCTTCCTAAAACTCTTATCATTTTATTAAGATCATCACGTTTGTTTGGAGCTTCATTTACTTTAACAATGAATTCAGGAAATAATATTAGTGGCTTTTTACCATTGGATTTAC
>JBJTNS010000240.1:0-9171 GCA_046074245.1 Chitinophagaceae bacterium
CTGGCCTGCTTTACCGAACGAATAGTAAGTTCAAATCTATCTGTTAGCACTACTTCTTTTTCTTCCGGAATATTGCCATGAATACTGATAATGTATCCGCCTAATGTTTCATAATCTCCAGTTGGAATATCCAGTTCATACGTCTCATTCAGATACTCGATGGTATGCCTTCCGCTAAAAATAAAATGATGGTCGTTGAGCTTGGTTTCAACCAGTTCTTCTGTATCATACTCATCATCAATCTCACCAAATATTTCTTCAATAATATCCTCTATGGTAATAATACCGGCAGTACCGCCAAATTCGTCAACTACCACTGCCATACTTCTGCTCTTCTGAGTCATTTCCTTTAGCTGATCCTGCAGACTGCGGCTTTCATTGGTAATCAGAATCGGCATAGTCGTGGCCTTGATGCTTGATGGTTTTTTAAACATATGCACCTGGTGCGCATATCCCACTATATTATCAATAGAATCGCGGTAGACCGGAATTTTGGAATGTCTTGAATCGAGAAAAACCTTATATAATTCTTCAATACCAGAAGCTTCGTCAATAGCTGTAATTTCAGTTCTCGGCGCCATACAGTCGCGCACCTTTAATGACCCAAAATCAAGGGCATTTTTGAACATCTCGGTACTCAAATTGGTATCGTTGTCTAATTCAATCTGACCAGTCTGAGAAATCAGATGGTCAAGATCTAGCCGACTAAAAACGGGCTGTGAAGCCACTGTCTTTTCACCAGTTAACAGTTTAATAATGCCCTTTGATAAAAAGGTAATAAATGCCACCACCGGCCATAAAAGAAAATAAGTAATATGAAACGGAAGAATCAGGGTATTTAATATGAAGTCGGGGTTTAACCTAAACAAAGCTTTAGGCAGAAACTCGGCAGTAATCAGAACCAGCAAAGTAGAGAGGATTGTAATCAACACAAATCTCCAGAATGTATCTGCGATATAAATGATCAGAAATTCGTCGAGCAACTGCCCGCTGTAAATACCATAAATTACCAATGAGATATTATTACCTATCAGTGTGGTGCTGATGAATCTGGAAGGATCTTTCATATACCAGGCCAGAATTTTAGCTGTCCATACCCCTTGCTTGTTTTGAAGTTCTATTCTGAGTTTGTTGGAGGAGATAAAGGCGATTTCTATGCCCGAGAAAAATGCCGAACTAATAAGGGTAAGTAAAATGACCAGAGGACCAGAATCCATGGATGATAAATAATTTGTTTACTGCAAATATACAAAATCAATAGGTGTTTTTACCACAAATTCGACACCTTGCTAAATATCAGTTAGTTATGTAAATAAAATAAGCAAAAACCCTTTGTCGTAAAAAACATGTCCTTTATCGTATACACAATTACACTCACAGAAGAAAATAGTCCAAATGCCTGATTTTCAAACATTATCAAAAAAACAAAAATATTTTCAAACAAATATTGTCAAAATCAATTAATTGAGTTTAATTTAGCAGTCGATTTTGAAAATCTTATGAACGCAAGAATTACCAAATTAATTTGTTTTTTAACCTTAGCAATTGCTCCTTACAGCGCAACATCACAGGAGCTTTCCACTTTGGGAAAGACATTTTGGCTGACCTTCATGGAAAACTTCGGGGGCACTGCAGGTTGTAGTGACAATACAGCTCCACAATTAAAAATTGTAGTTAGTTGTAACAAAGCTACTACCGGAACAGTTAAGAATCCGTTAACTGGTGTCACTATGCCGTTTTCTATCGGTGCTGGCGGAGGTGTTGATACCGTGCTGGTGCCTATCTCTCAGGGATACACCACTGGTACTGAAGCTTCATCCAATAGAAACAGAGGATTGATTGTACAGGCCAATGATACGGTATCTGTATCTGCACAAAACACTAAAAGTTTCTCGTGCGACGCCAGTCTGATTTATCCAATTGAGGCACTTGGTGTTGATTATCGTGTTGTTTCACACATGGGAGATCAAAGTGGTAACAGTACTTGCTACCGCTCATGTTTTGCTATCGTAGCGACAGAAAATAATACAACAGTTGATATCACCCCTTCTTGCGCCACCGCTGGCGGAAATCCTGCAAACACACTTTTCAGCGTTACCCTTCAGAAAGGTGAAACCTATATGGTGAAAGCCAATACCAATAAACTCGATTTAAGTGGCACACTCGTACAAGCTAAAGATTGCAAAAAGATTGCACTTTTCGGCGGCTCCACCAGATCATCCGTGCTATATGGCGCCAACAACTCATGTGGCGCATCGTATGACCACCTTTACGAGCAAATGATGCCAATCAATATGTGGGGTAAAAAATTCATTTGTATCCCAACTATTTATGCTAAAAGCAAACAAAGAAAAGCAGACATGCTTCGTGTAGTGAGTAGCTTAAACTCTACCACCATTCGTGTAAACGGTCGTCTTAAAGTGCTCTCAACTGCGGGTATGACAGATACTTTCTTTATTACTGCTAACTCTATAGTACTCTCAAACAAACCAATCGCAGTTTGTCAGTACGGACAGTCTGAAGATTGTGATAAGATATTTGGTGGATCAGATACCGACCCAATGCAAATGTGGGTACCGCCAATTGAGCAATCCCTTAAAAGCTTGTCTTTCGTTTGCGAGAATGCACAAACCATCAATAAATTCTTCCTGAACGTTATTGTTAAAACTTCTACAAGAAGTACCTTTAAAATTGATAATGCCGCTCCAACAGTTGCCTGGAATCTGGTTACCAAAGATACCAGCTATTCTTACATTCAGCAGGATGGATTAACCCAAGGAAAACACAATATTTATTCTCCATATGGTTTCTCAGCTATTCTATACGCATATGGCGACCACGGTTCATATGGCTTCAACGCTGGTTCTTCCATCAAACCACTTAGCTTCTATACACTCATCAATGGTAAGAGCAGTGCCGACCTGGAGCCGGATAGTGCTTTCTATACTGTTTGCCAGGGTGCAACTATTCCTTTTGATGCAGGCGGATCAAATACCACGGGTGTTACATGGAAATGGCTGATTAAAGAAGGCTCTACTACCACCATTAAAACCGTTAAATCTTTCAGCAAAGTCTTTAATGATACTGGTAAATTCAGCGTCATCCTTATTGCGCAGCGACCAACCAACGGTACCTGTAACGGTCAAACGACCATCGATGATACTATCCCTACTGAAGTAAGGGTATACAAAAAACCATTTATTAAACTAATGAAAGATACTACGATTTGTCTTGGCAATAGTTTCTACATTACTTCAACAACAGATGGTGATACCAACTATACATTTGCTCCTTCAACCTGGTTAAATTGCAACAAATGCTATCTGCCTTTGTCTAAACCTCTAATGGATACCATGTACACCGTTTCTGCTACCTATAAAGGTTGTACACCAAGCAGAGATACCATGAGAGTATTTATCAGAGATAGTTTCTTCTTATCGACAAGTAAAGACACCACCATTTGCAGAGGCACAAGCACCGACCTGACAGCAAGCGCTGTGGGCGGACTGACATCTAACTGGACAGTAACCTGGGACAATGGATTAGGGACCGGATTCTTTAAAACCGTTAGTCCACTTTCTACCACCACCTACCGTGCAATCTTAACAGATGGTTGCTCTAAAGACGGCAATGGCAACCCATATGCAGATACCAGTTATATTACAGTCACCGTAAGAGATAGCCTGAAAATAACCATGCCTAAAGATACACTTGTCTGCGAAGGCAATGATGTAACACTAAACGTTTCAATAGCCGGAGGCTACCCTGGTGCTTCTGTAGTTACCTGGGACAATGGTCTCGGAACTGGCCTTTCAAAAACCTATACCATGAGCAGTTCAGATGTTACTTTTAAAGCTGTACTATCTGATGGTTGCACCGCTCCGAAAGATAGCGGATATGTAACTGTACATGTTCGTCCGGGTATTAAAATCGATACTCTGATTTTCAACAATCCAGTATGTAAAAATCAAATATTCAGAGTGGATGCTCGTGCTAAAGGGGGCGATTCTTTAGGTTACAAATTCAAATTGTATAACACTACCACTGGTAATTTTGTATTAATCGACTCTGCTCAAGGTTTTACCTACCCTAATTTTAACCTCAAAATAAGCGACGATGCAACCTTCTCTCTCCGTATGAATCAGAGCTGCAATTCGCAACAAATCAGTAAAAAGTTTGCTGTTAAAATCAAAACCGGTTTGAGCATAACCAACCCAACTCTAATCGATACTATTTGTACGGGGCAGACTTATAATCTCAAAATCAACGGCACCAGTGCTGATAATTTACCAATCAAATTTGTACTGAAAAGAAAGACAGGTGCTGCCTGGAATGCCATCGACTCTGTCACTCACAGCTCTCAGGGCTCTTTCACCATCACCCCAATTGCCAATGCAACCGACTACTTAATTGTTGGTGATGATAACTGCAGCCGCACCGACTCTACCACATTCAGACTACTAGTAAGAGCGCCAATGACCTTAACAGCTATCAATGGAGATGAATTGTGCAGAAACGAATCTAAATCATTCAGCGCTGTTGTTACAGGTGGTAAAGCTCAAAGTTATAAATACAAATGGGAAGATATCTCTAACAATGTAATCATCGATACTTTAAATGCATCAATTACCCATACTCCGGCCAATTCTATGGATATCAGAATTACGGTATCTGATGCGTGTTCGGCTCCTGTAACCAGCTCGGCCAGACTTTGGGTAGCCCCTCAGGTAACAGACAGTTTACTGGCAACTAAACTGAATGGTTGTGAGCCTTTATCTACTCAATTCTTCCATCCTAAAACCGCATCACAGTCACCACTCAATCCTGCATTTACCTGGAAATGGTACTTTGATGGCATCAACAATATGAACGTACCATCTACTGGCGGGGCAACGCATCCTGACATTCCGAAAAACTATTCGAGTGCCGGCACATACACTGCCAGAGTTGAAATGGTACTTGCCAACAACAAAGTATGCTTCTCCAAAATGCAAAGTGTAACAGCATACGAACAAGCGGTTGCAGACTTCAGTTACCTGCCTAGACAGATTGACATTGTTGAACCACTTGTAACATTCACAGACGAATCCATCAATGCCAAGTCATGGTTCTGGAACTTTGGAGACGGTGGTAATTCTAATGTTCAAAATCCTCAGCACACCTATACTGATACAGGTTTATTCAATGTCATACTGATTGCCAATAACTCAAATAACCTATGTAATGATACCACTTATCAGAAACTTAGAGTACTTGACATATACAGAATTTTTATACCAGGTGCTTTCAGTCCGAATACAGACGACATCAACAATGTCTGGAAACCTAGCTTTACCTCTATTTTAACAGTTGAAGTAACCATCTTTAACCGCTGGGGAGAAAAAATCTTCTTCAGCAACGACAATACAGGCATCTGGGATGGTACATACAATGGCACTGAATGCGAACAAGGTATTTACTACTATCATATCAAAGTTAGAGACAACAGAAAGAAATGGCATTATTATAATGGCACTCTAACATTACTGAGATAAAACCTCTTAACAATAAAAAAGCCCTTTAGAAATCTAAAGGGCTTTTTTTATAAGCTGATTGAATTATTTAATCTGCATGCGCTGAGCAAATGCATCTTTATAATTCTTTCCAAGTGGAATACTTTTATTACCAATTTTTACTTCGTGAGCACCAATGGCTAATACCTTATTGATGGCTACGATATAACTTCTGTGTACACGGGCAAACTTATCCGCAGGTAAACTCTGCTCCATATTCTTCATGGTCTGAAGCGTTACGATACGTTTGTCTTCAGCCGTATAGATCTTAACATAATCAGCAAAAGCTTCAACATACCAGATATCCTCGTAGTTTATTTTAATCATTTTAGAATCTGCCTTCACAAACATATACCCCTCGTTCATTTCTGCCTGTGGCTGTTCAGATTTGTTCTTAATGGTAAAATACTCCTCAGCACGTTCAACCGATTTTTTAAACCTGTCTAATGAAACTGGTTTCAGTAAATAATCAAGCGCATCTAAGGTAAATGCATCTACAGCATATTCGGTATAAGCAGTTGTAAACACAACGAGAATACCGCTATTTTGAAGCGACTTCATAAAGTCAATTCCACTGATTTCAGGCATATGAATATCACAAAAAATCAGGTCCGGTTTTTCGTGTTTAATAGCTTCAGAAGCTTCAATTGCATTAGAACATTTAGCAATAAGTTTAAGATTATCGCATTTTTTAATGTGTGCTTCCATGATCTCCAGGGCCAGCGGCTCATCGTCCACTGCCATGCATTTTAGAATTTTGTTCATATTGTTTGTAGCGTTAAAGTTACAGTATATTTATCTGTTTCGTCCACGATTTTAAGTTCATGACGGTTGGGATACAAAATATTCAGACGTGTTTGCACATTTTTTAGACCAATACCTCCTACTTTAGCCTTATCTAAATCGTTTAAAATCGCAGGTTTTGTATTTGAAATACTGAATGTCAAGTTGTTATGCTCAGAATCCAATATGTAGTCAATATGAATAAACGATTTTGCCAAACTAGGATTAGCGCCATGCTTAAAAGCATTCTCTATGAAATTAATAAAAAGAAAGGGCTCTATCTGTCTGCCAAATGTCGAACCGTGCACTTCTAACCTGATATCTGTTCTGTCTCCTAAACGCAATTTCTCGAGCTCTATATAATCTCTTATAAACTGAATATCGTCTTCAATGGGTACTTTTTGTTTCTGACTTTCATAAAGACCAAATCTCAATATATTAGAGAGTTTCAAAACAGCATCAGGTGCTAAATCTGATTGTTTTAAAGTTAAGGCATACAGATTATTGAGATTATTGAACAGGAAGTGTGGATTGATCTGAGATTTGAGAAATTTAAGTTCACTCTCAACATTCAGTTTTTGCAATTCTTTATTGGATTGCTCTTTCAAAAACCAGTTCCTGAACAGTTTGATAGACGTTGTCAGTAATACTGTAAACAGTATCAGAAGAAAATTATATGTAAAAAAATCAAAGGTCCAGATGTTCATTACACTCTCCTGAGAAAGTGGAATATACTTGTAAGTTGCAACCGCTAACGGAAAACACATCAGCAGAACCGATAAGGTTAAACTGCTTAAATAACTTAGATATTTCCGCTTAAACAGAAACCACTCAATCAAGAAATAATTATTGAAATAACTGACGATAATGTGAAAAACAATGAAGATACTGGCATTTAATACATCTCGCCAGAAAGACCCTCCAGAAAGCAAAATTACAGCCCATACAACAATATATACCACCCAGAAAAACACGTGATAAATCTTGTATCTGTTGATGACACCTATGACTTCTGAAAAAACTTTATTAACCACGTTTATTAAGGGTTTCTGAAAAATCTGAGAATCTCTCTGGCCCAGTCAATTACACGACTGCCGCTTCCAAGCATGCTGTTTTCAACCTTCACATCTTCGATGTAACTCTGGTTGATCCTGGAAAAGTAATTCTCAACTATCACATACGAAATTACATTTGAAAAAATCAGCACGGCAATTAAAATCCATGAAAACCATTTTTTCTGTGATAAACCTGATAATTTCATTTTCCTTCACGAAAATAGATTATTTTTCCATAAAATCATCAATCAGATATTGCTGAAAATATAAACCATCACGCTTAATTGCTGCACTGTCCTTAATATCCCCTTTATATATGAACGATTTACATGTATTGTCAAATATCGCTTCCTGATCATTATCCACCCTCCCAAAACCATTGTTATAATGGTATTGAGCAAAGCCTGAAACATTGCTGATACCTGTCTGCCACTTAAATCCAGAGTACCTGACACCCATTGCATCCAATATCATAGAAGGGATAATAGTTTGCGAAACCACGTTCTGAATTTTTACCCCTCTTAAGTCTGGTTTCAATGCACCCCCACAAACTATCATTGGAATATGATACTTCTCCTTACCAAAATATGCTTTGTCACTTAACCCAATGTCATGCCCGTGATCGGCCACCAGCACTATCAGGGTATTATCATACCAGGCTTCCTTTTCGCAGGCCTTTAAAAACTGATACAAAGCTAAATCGGCATACCTCAGAGAATTCTTATAGCCATACCATTCGTCTCTTGGCAGGTCTGCCGACTGATGAGGCACATCAAAAGGTTCGTGACTGCTTAATGAAAGTATGGTAGTGAAAAAAGGTTCGCTTTTTTTGCGATGATCCTGCAGTACTTTCTCATACAAATTCCCATCGTGCGCTCCCCACTTACTGTTTAATTCTTGCTTGAGAAACGACTTTCTATCAACGATATTATATATCCCCTGAAGCAATAAATACGCTTTCATTGAAGCAAATTCTGCATCACCTCCATAGTAAAATGAATTGTTATAATGCTTATCCTTTAACACCTTACCAATACCATCCAGCTTTGCCATCTTATCCGGAAACACGATGATGGAAGATGATGGCTGAGCGGGATAGCCCGATAACACTGATACCAGCCCTTTTTCTGTTCTGTCTCCTGAAGCATAACACTGCATAAAACTCAAATTCTCTCTGGCTATTTTGTCCAGATTGGGCATACAATTATTATAACCGCTAAAATACTGACTACCTGAAGCTGTGAAACTCTCCAGCATCACAATCATAACATTGAAATCAGACTGATCACTCAGATCAAACATTACTGAATCTGGTTTTAACTGGGCGTTCAGCGACTGCTTAACTACCACATCCGAAGCTACTTTATAATGATCGCCATAGATGCTCTCAGTATCATTAAAAATATAGTAAAGTGCATTCCAGAAACTATTAATAGCAGCTGCATTCTCAATAGGCTTATCCGAATAAATCGCAGAAGACTGACTAATAGTGGCAACTCCAACACCTCCCCGAAGCATGATAAACGCAACGCCGGTTAGCACGACATCTGCAATAGTATACTGAATTGAAAACTGACGTTTCTTCCGTAGAATTCTATACAATATAATCCCAATACAATAAAAGCAAAATCCCAATACCAATGCAAATAAAATGGTCTTTCCCCATTTAACTGCTCCCGAAGAAATGGCCATCTCTTTAGGATGTGATATATACACCAATACCTGATTATTAAATTTATTACCCCATTGCTTGTACAATTCCGGATCTGCAATCGTTATAG
>JBJTNS010000241.1:0-7841 GCA_046074245.1 Chitinophagaceae bacterium
ATTTCCTTTTAAATCATCACCGATAAAAAAGTAAATGTTTTAGAGATATATATGTACACCGACGTTACCATCAATCATCTCGCTAATATTACCCTCAACACCCTTTTAATGTACAGTTTCAGATGTCGCAGTTAGCAGAATTTGTCATAGTGCTGGTGGGTTCTTTCAGTCTGGTTTTAATACTGATGGGTGTTTTCTTTTTTGTGCTCATCAATAAATACAGAGTAAATCTGCTGAAAAAACAAGCAGAGGCTCTCAATAATTTTATTCTGGGGCAGGATGAAGAAAGACAACGTCTGGCCCGCGATCTGCACGATGAAATGGGGCCACATCTCTCCAATATCGTATTTACAGTTGATCAGATAAAAGATAATTCAAGTGATATTCCGGCGATTGTTAATGAGACAAAGCAACAAATAAAGAAAGCCATCAGAGATATCAGAACCATTTCACACGACCTGATGTCGCAGTCTCTGATCAAGTTCGGATTGGTCGAAGCCATTAAAGAAATGATTGAACGACAATCCGATAAGGTTATAAAAATTGCATTTACGAGTAATTCGAGCGGACTGGAATACAGTGATAGTGTTAAATCGCATTTGTTTAAAATAACCCAGGAATTGGTTTATAACTCAAATAAGCACAGCAATGGTACTCTTATATCTTTGGAAATAATGATTGATGCAGAGAAGCGATTGCTGATCTACACTTATAAAGATAACGGTCAGGGGCAACGGGATTTCAATTTAAAAGATGCAGGAATTGGTCTGAAAAACATCAGTACCAGGGTAGAATTAATGAAGGGGCAAATAGAAATAAAAATGACAGATGGTTTTTACTCGAGAATAACATTAACCTATTAATATGGATAGCGAAAATATACATAAAGAACTTAGCGTGCTGGTTGTTGATGATCATCCGCTTTACCGCAATGGTATCAGAAGGATTTTGAATAACATCGAATTTATTACAAAATGCGATGAAGCTGAAAATGGTTTCGAGTGTATCGATAAACTGAAGCAATCGCATTATGACATTATTTTGCTTGATTTACAAATGCCGGAAATGGATGGTGTCGAAACTGCCGCTATTATCAAAAAAGACTTTCCTAAATGTAAAATCATTATCCTGACGATGTCTGACTCGAAGCGACAGATGATAGAGCTTCTGGACATGGGAGTTTTAGGCTATGTTCTGAAAAGTACCGATGAGCTGGAGTTAACAGATGCCATACTCAGAGTTTCGGAAGGTGTTCAATATCTCTCAAAAGAAGTTGACGATGTCTGGACCCGCTTTCTTGGAAATAAATCTAAATTTGAACGAAACTACCATAAGACAGAGAAAGTGGAATTAAGTGAAAGGGAAAAGGAGATTATCAGAATGATTTGCAAGCAAATGAGCACTCAGGAGATTGCCGATAAACTTTCACTTTCCAATAACACTGTTAAGACACACCGCAACCATATCATGAAGAAACTGGAGACAGATAATGTATTGGGTATCGCCATATACGCTGTCAGGGCAGGCATTTTTGTTCCCTAACAACTGATCGGCGAAATGCAGCCACTTTTGCCAGGATAAATGGGTATAAATTGTGTTTTTTAATTGTCCGATATACTTTACTTTTGCACTTTAATGAGTTCAACACAAGCAGTTCTGCTATTAAAAGACGGAACCTACTTCAAAGGCAAGGCAGTAGGTAAGATTGGAACTACCACAGGAGAGATTTGTTTTAATACGGGTATGACCGGTTATCAGGAAGTTTTCACCGATCCTTCCTACTTTGGTCAGATTTTAGTCGAGACAAACGTCCACATCGGTAATTATGGCGTCAGCAATGACGATGTCGAATCTGAAAACATTAAAATTTCAGGTTTGGTTTGTAGTACATTCGCCCACCATCACTCCCGCAAAATGGCGGTCAACAGCATCGACGATTATTTTATCAATAACCAGGTAGTAGGTATTCAGAATATCGACACACGCCAGGTTGTGAGACACGTCAGAGATAAAGGCGCTATGAATGCCATTATCAGTAGCGAAATCACCGATATCGAAACTTTAAAGCAAATGCTTAACGATGTTCCTGATATGGCTGGTCTGGAGCTGTCTTCACACGTTAGTACCCCCGATTTTTACACCACTGGTTCAGATCAGGCTGCACACAGAGTAGCGGTTCTTGATTTTGGTGTTAAGAAAAATATACTTCGTTGTTTAAACGAGCGAGATGCATACTGCGGCGTTTTCAATGCACATGCTTCTGTAAAAGATATCATGGCCTGGAGTCCGAATGGTGTGCTAATCTCTAATGGTCCCGGCGACCCATCTGCCATGGATTATGCAGTTGATACAGTAAAAGCGCTGTTGGAAGCCGGAGTGCCAATGTTTGGGATTTGCCTGGGTAACCAGTTACTTGGTCGCGCCATGGGCTTAGAGACTTTCAAAATGCATAACGGACATCGCGGTTTGAACCACCCGGTTAAAAATATCATTACCGGACAATGCGAAATTACCTCTCAGAACCACGGTTTTGCTCTTAAAGAGAACACTAACCCTGATATTGAAGTTACCCATATTAACCTCAACGATAACACCATAGAAGGTATAAGAATCAAAGGTAGAAAAGCTTTCAGTGTGCAGTATCACCCTGAGTCTTCTCCTGGTCCGCATGATTCCCGATATTTATTCGATGATTTTATCAGCAGTATTAAATAATGGGATAATGGAGAGTTCCCTAACCCCTAAATCCTAATTCCTAAATCCTTATTCCTATATCCTAAATTAAAATAACATGTCATTAATAGCAGACGTAAAAGCAAGACAAATCCTCGATTCAAGAGGTAATCCAACTGTTGAGGTTGATGTAATTACTGAAAATGGTTGTATGGGTAGAGCCGCAGTTCCAAGTGGCGCCAGCACCGGTATTCACGAAGCTGTTGAGCTAAGAGATGGAGACAAGTCGAAATACCTTGGTAAAGGCGTTTTGAAAGCAGTAAGCAGTGTCAATGATATCATTAGCAATGAGCTTTTGGGTGCTTATGTGTTTGAGCAAAACCTGATTGATAAAACCATGATTGACCTGGATGGTACAGCTAATAAGTCGAACTTAGGAGCCAACGCTATGTTAGCGGTATCATTAGCAGTAGCGAAAGCTGCAGCTCAGGAAAGTAATCAGAGTTTATACAGATATTTAGGGGGCGTCAATGCCAATACTTTACCGTTGCCAATGATGAATATCCTGAATGGAGGAGCGCATGCAGACAATGCAATCGATTTCCAGGAGTTTATGGTGATGCCTGTTAAGGCGGATACATTCAGTGATTCTTTGAGAATGGGTGTTGAAATTTTTCACCATTTAAAAAATGTGTTAAAAAGCAAAGGTTATAGCACTAATGTTGGCGACGAAGGCGGATTTGCTCCTGATATCAGATCAAACGAAGAAGCAATTGAAACAGTATTAATGGCGATTGAAAAAGCAGGTTTCAAGCCTGGCGAAGATGTTTTCATTGCGATGGATGCCGCAGCAAGTGAGTTTTATGATGCTGAAAAAGGCTTATATATCTTCAAGAAATCAGACAAACGCCAGATGAGCAGCGAAGAGATGGTAGATTACTGGAAAACCTGGACATCAAAATATCCAATCGTCTCAATAGAGGATGGTTGTGCGGAAGACGACTGGAATGGCTGGGCAAAACTTACTCAGGCAATTGGTGATAAAGTACAGTTGGTGGGAGATGATTTATTTGTAACCAATGTTAACAGACTTCAGAAAGGGATTACCGATGGAGTTGCCAATAGTATTCTTATCAAAGTTAATCAGATTGGTACATTAACAGAAACAATTGATTCAATCAATCTTGCAACAAGAAACAGTTATACCAATATCATCAGTCACAGAAGTGGCGAGACCGAAGATAATACCATTGCAGACATCGCAGTAGCGATGAACAGCGGTCAGATTAAAACTGGTAGTGCCAGCAGAAGTGACAGGATGGCTAAATACAATCAGTTGATCAGAATTGAAGAAGAACTGGGTTCAAACGCAATTTTTGGCGGTCGTACTTTTAAGTACGGAAAGTAATTGCCATCATATATAATTTAAAAAGGCCGGAATCTCCGGCCTTTTTGCGTTTAACAGGTTACTTATGTATTCTTTTCAGGGGTCGTCCTCTTAATTTAAAAGAAAGGGCCGGATAAGAAACTTATCCGACCATTCTCACCTTTTCAGGATTTCTGTGTTAACTATAGTTTGTTTTGATATAGAAACAGTTTAGGTTTTTAATATCAAACACTACTATAGCGCAATCAAAGCATAGCTTTTCTTGCTTTAGTTTTGTGTTTTTTTGTGTTTTCAGTTATCTGGTTTTTAGATGACTTCAATTTTAAATTCGAGTGCAATTAATTATATATTAATCAATTAATCGATAAATTTTTGCAAAAATCACCCTTTTGGGTGATGAATTTCATCCTTTTGGGTGATGCCTGGAAATCGAAAAAAGTGAGGTTTGTGATTTTTTAGCCATTAAAGGACAAAAAAAAAGAGTGGTTAAACCACTCTTTAATATTCTGATATCTGCCAAAAGCAGAGTTTTATCGGGGAAATTTTAAATCCAGTCCATCGCCATGGCAAAGCCACCAACTGTTGTTGGTAAAGCTAACCAGAATGCTTCAGGTAAGAACATTAATAATAAAATGATTACTGTTAAAGAGGCTAAGAATAGCATCCAGTATGGCGCTTTTGATTTTTTTTCTGACATAGCAATGTAAAAATTTAACGGTGCAAACCTACTAATTTTTTCTCATTATTTGAATAAATTATTTCTAATTTTGCCACATGATTCAAAGAAGACAAACAATCTACCTTGCCCTCATTGTTATATTGGCTGGTTTGGCTATCATTTTTAATTTAAAAATCAGTTCGTTTAATGGCCTCACAGAAGGGGTAAAAACTCAAGTCAGTCTTGGTTTAGTCTTTCCTGAATTCAAAACAGAAATGCCGGTTAATGGCGGTCCTGCTGTCAATATCAAACAAGAAGGGGTTAATACACCTATTTTAATCACTTTTTTAGTCATGGCGGTTCTGACCATCATCAGCATTTTTCAGTTTAAAAACCTTCAATTACAGAAAAAAATGCTGACCTTAAATTATGTCGTTATGGTTCTGCTTTTTTTCTTTGTTTATTATACTCACATACAATTAATTAAAACATTTACAGATGTCACTGAGGCAAAATTTGAATGGACCAGAGTCCTTTTAGTTCTTTTTCCATCTTTTAATTATTTGGCTATCAATCATATAAAGAAGGATATCGAACTTTTAGCATCAGTGGATAGATTGAGGTAAAAGGAACAGAAAAAAGCACTTTTCTTTGAATTATTCTAAATAAGGATAAGGTGGAAAAAAGGTGATATTTTTTTTAGATTATTTTAAAAATAACAATAAATTTGCCGCAACTTAAGTAAGGACTACTTAGCAAGTACAATAGTAACGAATGAATACAATTTTAAAACTCACTCTCAAATTTACGCTGGCAGTTGTCATCATTTTCTCGGCAGCTACCCTCATTTCAGATTCGGTTGACATTCAAGGTTTCTCAACAGAAAACCTTAGTGCTGAAAAGCCATGGGTTGGTGCTGACGAGTATCAGTATGATCCAGGTCAGGCAGTTACCCCAGAGAAAGCGCTTTCTTCAAAAGTTAACTGGGCAATCCTGGTTTTTGTTGTTTTAATGGTATTGGTTTTAGCCAATGCTTTTGACATCAGCAAATACACTGCAAAAATTACAGGCAGAGAAACTGTTAATCAAAACAATGTTAACAGATGGATCATGTTGTTTTTTATGATTGCTGGTTTCGCAGCTGTTATATGGGAGTACCAAACGCATGGCGCGATGATTCTATTGAACGATTCAAGCAGTGCACACGGTGTAGACTATGACAGCATGTTCTCAATTACCTTATTGTTAACTACAATCGTATTCTTCATTACTCAGGCATTATTATTCTATTTCTCTTTCAGATATGCTCACCAGGATGGTCGCAAAGCTCACTACTACGCTCATAACAACAGATTAGAGGTGGTATGGACTTTCATTCCGGCAGTGGTGCTGACCATTCTCGTATTAAGAGGTCACCAAACCTGGAAGTCAGTTGTATACGCTGAAGAAAACCACAATGGTAAAATCCATAGCATTGAAGTATTTGCCTACCAGTTCGGCTGGAAAGCCAGATATGCTGGTGAAGATGGTATCATGGGTAATGCCGACTACAAGTTCATCTCAGGTAAAAACGAGCTTGGTCTGGCTTACAAACCAGAAGTAGATTCTCTGGTAGTAGAACTTAAAAAACAAATAGCGGCTGATGAAGCTTCTATCAAAAACTTAAATACCACTATTCTTGATGGTTTGATGGCGGATTATACTGCAGCTGAAAACCTTAGAGATTATAAAAACATGGAGTCTGTTCAAAAAGAGATTGACGCTGTGAAAAATGGTGATAAACTGGATGAACTAAAAGCCTCTATCAAACGCAAAACCAAACAAATTGAGCGTATCATGGCAATTCAGAACGATCAGAAATTGTTTGCCTCTACCTTCACTTCTGCAGCAATGGATGATATCATCACTCAGGAAATCCACATTGCTAAAGACTCTTTAGTAACCTTAAACTTCCGTTCTAAAGACATCATTCACTCAGCCTGGTTGCCACATTTCAGAGCTCAGATGAACGTAGTTCCAGGTATGCCAACCAAATTTACATTCCGTCCGACAAAATCTACTGCTGATGCTAAAAAAGAGCGTGGCGAAGAATTTGAGTACTACCTATATTGCAACAAAATCTGTGGGGTATCTCACTACAACATGAAAATTAAAGTAGTAGTTGAATCACAAGCGGACGTAGATGCATGGTTGAAATCACAACAACCTGCTTTCATTAAAAAAGCGGCAGCTCCGGTAGCTCCTGCTATCATGAACGATACCTTAAAAACATCAACCGATACGATCCAGAAAATGGTCGTTAGATAATTTATCCAGTAACAATCAGAATAAAATAAAATGAGTACAGCAACAATAAATGATTCTCACGCAGTAGGCCATCATGGTGATGCTCACGGTCACGACCACCATCACCAAAGCTTCATCACAAAGTACATTTTCAGTACCGACCACAAGATGATTTCTAAACAGTACCTGATCACAGGTATTATTATGGGATGCTTGGGTATGGGTATGTCATTGCTATTCAGATTACAATTAGCATGGCCTGACGAAACTTTCCCATTCTTGGAAACCTTATTAGGCAAATGGGCTAAAGGTGGTAAGTTAGATCCTAACTACTACATGGCACTTGTTACAATTCACGGTACCATCATGGTATTCTATGTATTGACAGCAGGTTTAAGTGGAACTTTCAGTAACTTACTTATTCCATTGCAGGTTGGTGCAAGAGACATGGCCAGCCCGTTCATGAACATGTTGTCATACTGGTTCTTCTTCTTGTCTTCAGTTGTATTGATGTCATCATTCCTGGTAGAAACTGGTCCTGCTTCATCTGGTTGGACAGTTTACCCGCCACTGTCAGCGCTTGAAAAAGCAATGCCAGGTTCTGGTTTAGGTACTACCTTATGGTTGATGGCTATCGTATTGTTTATCGTATCAGCTTTATTAGGCGGTATCAACTATATCACCACTGTACTTAACATGCGTACAAAAGGTATGTCAATGAACAGATTACCTTTAACCATTTGGGCATTCTTCCTAACCGCTGTATTAGGTCTATTGTCTTTCCCTGTGTTATTAGGAGCTGGTTTATTATTAATCTTCGACAGAAGTTTTGGAACA
>JBJTNS010000242.1:0-6652 GCA_046074245.1 Chitinophagaceae bacterium
GATATTGATACAGACTTTGATGATGAGGGTCGTCAGAAAGTGATTGATTATGTTGTAGAAAAATACGGAAGAAATCAGGTAGCACAAATTGTTACTTACGGTAAAATGGCTGCTAAGATGAGTTTGAAAGACGTTGCCAGGGTAATGGACTTGAGCATGGATGAATCGAATAGCATAACGAGGCTGGTTCCAGCCCGTCCGTTAGGATTATCTTTAAAACAGGTAATAAACGCCAAGATAGAAGGAGTAAAAGAAGATTTACTGGAAGTTGATGAAGATGGCGAGGCAGATGATGACAGAGACACTATTCTTTTAAGGCAGGAAGACATCCCTGGTGTAATGCAGTTGAGAGAGTGGCATCACGATAAGAACAATCAGAAAGAAGGAGAAGTATTGCGACAGGCGATGTTACTGGAAGGGTCTGTGAGAAACACCGGAGTACACGCAGCGGGTATCATTATTGCACCAAAAGATCTGTCAGAAATCGTTCCTGTGGCAGTTGCCAAAGACTCAAATTTATTACTTACTCAGTTTGAAGGAAAAGTCATTGAAGATGCAGGTGTAATTAAAATGGACTTTTTGGGTTTAAAGACCTTATCCATAATAAAGACAGCCATGGATCTGATCAAGAAGAACCATGGAGTTGATATCGATATTGACAATTTACCTCTGGATGATGTTAAGACATTTGAATTATATCAGCGAGCTGATACAACCGGTACATTCCAGTTCGAAAGTCCGGGTATGCAAAAATACCTCAAAGAGCTGAAACCCGATAAGTTTGAAGATTTGATTGCGATGAATGCTCTTTATCGTCCGGGACCAATGGAGTATATCCCTACTTATATTCGAAGAAAGCATGGAATAGAACAGGTTGAATATGACATACCGGAATTGGAAGAATATTTAAGTGACACTTATGGAATTACAGTTTATCAGGAGCAGGTGATGCTTTTAAGTCAGTCGCTGGCTGGATTTAGTAAAGGCAAGGCCGATTCGTTGAGAAAGGCTATGGGTAAGAAGAATCTGGCCGACTTGATGAAGTTGAAAGACGACTTTATGAAAGGAATTGGCGAGAAAGGATTAGATCCTGTAAAATGTGATAAAATCTGGAAAGACTGGGAAGCATTTGCTTCATATGCATTTAACAAATCGCACTCTACCTGTTATGCATTTGTTGCCTATCAGACGGGTTATTTGAAGGCCCACTACCCTGCTGAATATATGGCTGCGGTATTGAGTAATAATAGCAGTAACATTGATAAGATCTCGCAGATGATGCAGGAATGTAAGCGTATTAATGTTCCAGTATTAGGACCAGATGTCAACGAGAGTGAATTACAGTTTTCGGTTAATTCAAAAGGTGAAATCCGATTCGGACTTTGTGCTGTAAAAGGTGTAGGAGAAGCACCGGCGTTAAATATTATAGAAGAGCGAACATTAAAGGGACCATTTAAAAACATATTTGACTTATGTTCGAGGTGCAATTTAAGAAGTGTGAACAAGCGAACACTGGAGGCTTTAGCTAAGGGCGGAGGATTTGATTTTGATACTTCTTATCACAAGGCACAGTATTTAACCGAGACTGAGAATGGTTCAGGTATTGATATGGCATTAAGATTTGGAGCCAGAACACAGGAGAATAATGCCAGCAACCAGGGCTCATTGTTTGGAGAAGCCAGTCAGGAGAATTTAGCACCTCCGCAACTGCCAAAAGTAGATGCATTTTCAATTTTTGAAGAGTGTAACATAGAGAAAGAGATGGTTGGTATATTTATCAACCGTCATCCGATGGACACTTTTAAAGTAGAGTATCATGCCATTACCAATACTGTTTTAACTGAATTGGAGAACATCGATGAAATGGCTCGTACCAAGCCTAATATAGTAGTGGCAGGAATTATAGTCAAAGTAGATAATCTGATGACCAAGACTGGTAAAAACTATTCAAAGTTTGTATTACAGGATTATTCCGGACAGCACACATTTTTCGCATTCGGTAAAGTATTTGATGCATTAAGGTTGATTTTATATCCCAATCATTTTGTGGTATTGAGATGTAAGATTGAGCCTCCAAAGTGGCAGAAAGAAGGCGGAAGAGCTTTTGAGTTAAATATACTTTCAGGAGAAAAGATGGAAGAAGTGAAAGAGCGTTATATAAAAGGCATCAACATGAACTTTGAAATTAAAGATATAGGCAAAGGTATTATTGAGGAATTAGAGCATTTATTTGAGCAGTTTTCGGGAGATATGCCAGTTAATTTTACTATCAGCGATCGTGAGAAGCGGCATCAGTTTGAATTATATAGTTCAGAGAAAAAGATCAATATTTGTCCGGAACTCTTAGATGAGCTCAAGCGATACGACATTGACTTCCAATTGGTATTACGAAATTAATCGTATTTATACTTTTTACTTTTGTTTTTTCAGGAAAGCAGAGGTATAGCAATTTATCCAGTCATCGACAGACATCTTTGTAAAGAGTTCGCCGATTAAACTAAAAGGAATATCTTCTGCTTTTTTGTAGCGAATGCAGCTTTTACCCATATCTAATTTTTTAGGAGAAGCTTTAGCATGCTCGGTTACGAACCAATTATAGAGTTCAGGATTGGCATAAATACCCATGTGATAGACAGCTATAAAGTTCTTCTGGGCTGCGATACTGGCAAAAGGCAAAGGAGTTTTAGGGTCGCAGTGATAGCCTGCCGGATATAGAGAATGAGGCACAGCAAAGCCAATCATACCATAGCCTATACCCTCCTGAAAGCCTTCAGGAATATTTTCTCTGATGACATTCAGGAGTTTGACAATACCTTCTTTTTTATCATCGGCAACGAGGCTGATATATTCTTCTGAGTTAAGGGCTTTGATTTGCATAATTGAAAAACCAGTACAAACATATAAAAATGTTCATATAAAATTAGGTAAAAGGCATAAAAATAATGGCAAATTAGACAAAAAAGGGTTTGATTTGCAGTAGAAGAACCATGTTAACAAAAGAACAAATTGCAAAGCGCATTGCGCAGGAATTACAGGATGGCTATTATGTCAATTTAGGCATAGGTATACCGACATTAGTTGCCAATTATATTCCGGAAGGAGTTGAAGTGGTATTGCAGTCTGAGAACGGATTGTTAGGCATGGGTCCATTTCCTTTTGAGGGAGAAGAGGATGCTGATTTGATCAATGCAGGCAAGCAAACTATAACAACGGTTCCGGGTTCAGCCTTTTTTGACTCGGCGATGAGTTTTGGAATGATCAGAGCAGGTAAAGTTGATTTAACGGTATTAGGTGCAATGGAAGTGAATGACAGAGGTGATATTGCCAACTGGAAGATTCCGGGCAAGATGGTAAAAGGCATGGGCGGAGCAATGGATTTAGTAGCAAGTGCCAAGAATATTATTGTAGCGATGCAGCATGTTAACAAGGCTGGTGAATCTAAACTTTTGAAAGAATGCACACTTCCTATTACAGGCATTGCTTGTGTAAAGAAAGTAGTTTCTGAATTAGGTGTTTTCAATATCAACGAAAACGGATTCGAGCTGATAGAGATAGCACCAGGTGTAAGTGTTGAGGACGTAAAAGCCAAAACAGAAGGCAGATTAGTAATCAGTGAAAATCTAAAGACAATTTTAGTAGATTAATTTCCTAAAATAGTTTTTTAGTTCATTATTACTTGTAATTTTGCCGCATATGAAATTCGGCACCAAAGCATTACATGCAGGAATTGAGCCTGATCCGACCACAGGCGCAATCATGACTCCAATTTTCCAGACCAGTACATTTGTTCAGGAGTATCCGGGACAGCACAAAGGTTATGCATATGCGAGGGGAAAGAATCCAACAAGAACACAGTTAGAAAACAACTTAGCAGCTTTAGAGAATGGTAAACATGCAATTTGTTTTGCCAGTGGTATGGGAGCTATTGATGCTGTAATAAAATTATTAAAACCTGGAGATGAAGTCATCACCGGGGATGATATTTATGGTGGTTCTTACAGAATGTTTTCAAAGATTTACGAACCATTCGGTATTAAGTTTCATTATATCAATTTATATGATGCTGAGAATATCAAACAATATATCAATGCCAATACTAAACTGATTTGGGCAGAAACTCCAACCAATCCAACATTAAAGATTGTAGACATAAGAGCTGTATCAGAGATAGCGAAAGCCAATAATCTAATATTAGCGATAGACAACACATTTGCCTCACCTTACCTGCAGAATCCACTGGATTTAGGAGCTGATATTGTGATGCATAGTGCAACAAAATATTTAGGTGGTCACAGTGATGTTGTTATGGGAGCATTGATAACCAATGAGACTTCTTTGCATGAAAGACTAGCCTTTATTTTAAATAGTTGTGGTGCAAATCCTGGTCCGATGGATTGCTTCTTAGTTATTCGGGGCATCAAGACCTTGCATTTAAGAGTGAAGGCACATTGTGAAAATGGCAAAGCCATAGCACATTATTTAAAAAACCATCCTAAAGTAGGCAAAGTTTACTGGCCAGGTTTTGAAGATGCCGCCGGACACGAGATTGCTAAAAAGCAAATGCGTGATTTTGGAGGAATGGTATCATTTACATTAAAAGGTGACGATTTTGATGCAGCGATGAGATTTGCAACAAATGTCAAAATATTTACTCTTGCAGAATCTTTAGGAGGTGTTGAAAGTTTGGTTAACCATCCTGCAAGCATGACACATGCCAGTATTCCGAAAGCTGAAAGAGAAAAAGCGGGAGTGGTAGACGGATTGCTCCGATTAAGTGTTGGCGTTGAAGATGTAGAAGATTTGCTTGAAGATGTAGAGCAAGCTTTAGCAAAAGTTTAGCGTGATTCTACTTTTTTCTTAGTTACTTTTTCAACTTTCTGAGCCAGCAACCTGTCAATTCCATCATCGAAATTTGAAACGATGAGGTAAGGTTGTTTCGGACGATTGACTCTATAAAAAAAAGCAGCGATCATTTTATATACCTGATTTTGCACATAAACTACTGAAGCTTTGATAGGCGTGTATTCTTCTATAACGATGGCGTTATCTCTGGCTTGTTTTGTGATACTGCACTTATGCCCGGCTTCGAAGATAAAAACACCAGGAACTCCATCAGTGATTTTATCATAGAAGTATACCATTTCACTCTGAAGTTTTAAATCGAGTACAGCACCATCTTTCAGGTAGACATGATAGATACCATCTTTACGTTTACCAACAATAAAATTTTCATGTTCCAGTTTTTGAACGAGCTGATCTTCTTGTTTCATGTTGATTGATTGTCACAAATAAGGTGAATTCCTTTGATTAAATAGTTAATCTGTTGTTAAAAATGATACCCAAGTGATTGAAAAATTAGACACAAACATAAACTAACAAAAAACAAGAACATGGAAATCAGATCTATAAATACTTTAAATAAATAAAATAGAATCTAGGTGAATACAGCCAACCTTTTCATCAAATGTTAGTCGAACAAACAAACACATATTTTATGAGACATTTCATCAACATATTTTTAATTGGTTTTATGCTGTTTGGATCTACTGAAACTCTTCAGGCGCAAAGAGGAAGGAAGACTATAGTGGTTAAAAATACGCCGCATAAAAAAACAGTGGTTGTAAAAACACATCATCATAATTATAAAAGGAACAGGGTAGTTGTGATAAAAAAGCGCAATGTGAAACAAGTAGCTGTTTTACCAGCGGGTTACACCACTATCATTTATAAAAACGGAACCTATCACTTACATAACGGCAGATACTATCAGACAAGCGGTACCACTTATATTGTGGTGAATGCTCCAAGAGGAATCCGGATAAAAGCAATTCCAGTTTCAACTAAAACAATAATAGTCAACAAAGTTAACTATTATTATTATCAGGGAACTTATTATACCAGAGACAGCAGCGATTATGAAGTCGTAAATCCGCCCATTGGAGCAGTAATATCAGAGTTACCTGAAGACAATGTAGAAGAGATCAGCATTGAAGGCAGTACATATTATGAGCACAATGGATATTTGTATAAAAAGACGGAGTCTGGCTATGAAGTAACAGGAAAATTAGAGGATTAGTAAATAGAGAAATTCTCACTGATACTATCACTACCATCTCCAAGTGTAAAAGTATATCTACCAGATTTCAGCTGATTTACTGAAATTGTAAAGCTCTCAGAAGGAGCATGGGCGGTGAGATTACCTGTTGCTACTTCCCTGCCACTGGCATTAGTGATTGTCCATGGAAAAACAGATTCATGGTCTGATACCACTTCAAATCCAATATCGCAACCAGTCATGAATCTGTTTACATTAAATTGTTTAATCTTTACCTTACTCATACCTAGTTGACTAATAACGATTGAACTTTTAACTATCATTATTTTCACAAGATAGGCTTTACGTCCTCTCATTTGTTTTAAACTTTTAATATAGTATTCTTTTCTGCTTTCGTTGCTTACATATCTTGGCAATAATTGATTGGTTGCTGAATCATAGAAGTCTATTTCAAACAAAAGTGAATCTTTAAAGAAGTTCTTTTTGATAACCGTATAACTTTTAATTTCTTTATTCAATGGCAGAGTGATGTTCATGTATATTGTATCGCCTTTATACAATTTAGTTGTATCGTCATTTTTAAGCAGATAAACTGAA
>JBJTNS010000243.1:0-2847 GCA_046074245.1 Chitinophagaceae bacterium
CTTGTGCATTGGCGGTTAACAACTGGTAATAATAGTTGCCTGGTGGTAAGCCTGCTCCGTTTAATACATACGAATGCTTGCCTTTGCTCTTGTCTTCATTCACCAATATACTTATTAGTCTGCCCTGATTGTCGAATAATCTCAACTCAACATGTCCTCCAGGTGATTCATAATCTATCGTGGTCATTTCTTTGAATGGATTCGGATAGTTTTGCATCAGTCCGATTTGCTCGGCAGTCATTCTGTTTACAGACAATCCTGGTTTAAAGATGGGTAAGGTATCAAAATGTTTCAGTAAAATAGTGCTATCAGTGGTGCCTATAGGTGTCTGGAACCAGTCACGCAAGATACTGGCATACACTTGTCTGTAGTCATACTGCATCGGAACATTGTCGTCAACATTAACAGCAGAAGGGATAGTTGGATTGGTGCCAATCATAATTGGATTGACATTTTTTCCAAATACTATCATTGGAGCTGCTGCGCCGTGGTCGGTGCCCCTGCTGTCGTTACTCTTAATTCTTCTGCCGAATTCACTGTAAGTCATGCCCGCTACTCTGTCTGCTATACCCAGTTGTTCGCAATCGTCCTGGAAGGCTGCTATGGCATCAGACAATTTTTTCATCAGATCAGCGTGAGCACCGGTTTCATTGCCTCCTGTTGCACTTACCTGAGCTGAGTGAGTGTCGAAGCCGCCCAGACTTACGGTGTAGATGGATGTCTTTAAACCACCTGCAATCAGGTTTGCCACAATCTTTAACTGATCAGCTAAAGTGTTATTGCTAGGATATGTAGCTTTATTGGTAACGCTTTGTGCCGCAGCTTTTACCGTTGTGTTATACTCTTGTGTTTGCTGCAGTACCAGTCTAACATATGTTAACTCATGTCCCGCCGGAGTATTAGGTGCCGGATCTACTGTGCCTGAAACCAGCTGGTAGAAAGAGACCGGATCGGAAATAGCCATGCCGGTATTGGCCGTTGGCCCCATCAGCGAGGTAGATACACTATAGCCAATAGAAATTGCCAGTGGATCTGGTTCAGCAGTACTTGGGTATCCATTAGGGAATCCTGGATATATATCTTCTAAATATCTGCCTGCCCATCCTGAATTTAAAAATACATTGCTGTCGCTGGCTGTGTGCCAGATATCAGTCGCTCTGAAATGTGAGTAATTGGGATTGGGATAGCCGACAGACTGGATAATGTTCACTTTGCCATTGTTGAACATATTTCTTAAACCCGTCATAGCAGGATGCAACCCTGTTCCGGTTATGCCACTTAAGGTTAGTACTTTTGTGTCTTGTATTAAGACATTCGACCTGGCATTCGATAAATTACTGTACTGGTCGAGTGGAATGACCATGTTCAATCCGTCGTTTCCTCCACTAAGTTGTATAAACACAAATACCCGTCCGTTCTTGGCCGAAGCTTCTGCAATGGCTTTCAGCATTGGCGTGGCACCGTAAGCCTGAAATTTCATGCCATTGATGAAGAATGGCAGCATGGCAGCAGGTATAGATTTCTTTAAAAAGTCTTTTCTTTTCATGATGTTTTAATAAGTTTAAGCTAATTGGTTTTCTGCCAGGTCAAGTAAATATTTTAACATTAGTAATAAGCCATTGGTAACAGTAGCTTTCTTGGTAGCATCTGTAGGACTGGCGATGTAATCATTCCATGCAGTTGTCCAGTATATATCATTGGTCTGTCCGAACAACAAAGTGCTTTGTTTTAAACTTGTTTTTTGTGTGCTGGAAATATCCATCGCATAGAATAAATCAATACAATTCTGAATCAGTTTGTTTGGATCTTCCGGATTGCTAAACTGCTGTGCAAAGGCAATCACATCTGCCTGTATCTTCTTACCGCCTCTGTATTGCAAACCTACCATCATGGCTACCGTATACATAATCCTTTTTGGTAAAGTATCCGAATTTAACCATAGCTGATAATATTGTGGTGTCTGATAATAAGCTGTCCATCCGGAAACATTCGGTGGATTTCCCCAGGTCAGTCCGCTTACTGCTGCTCCTATAAATATGGTGTAATAGGCCTGGTGGATGTCTTCAACGGGACTAACAGGAAATTCAACTTTAAAGTTTTTAACGAATGAACCAAAAACATCTAATGGGTTTTTAATATAACACCCCATGTTGTTGCTGTCATAGAAATGTTCGCTTTTTAGTAATGCTGTAACCAGAGGTTTCAACTCCCAGTTCACTTTAAAATCATTAGCCAGCGGAATAATAATGTTGTTCTCTATGTTGCTGTCGATGTTGTAATAAACAAAATAACGATAGAGTTTTCTTACAACATGTCTTGCTACAACATCTTCTTTAGCAAATATCATGTTAATCAGGTCGTCAGTTTCTGTTGCTCCTGCGGCGCCTGTTTTTCCGGTGATTGTGGTTGAATTAAAGAATGACGAAAAAGTTTTGTTAGTCGTATCGTGCACAACATCAGAGAAAAAAGAGGTGAGTGAATTGATGTTTATTCTCCAGCCGGTTAATACTCTGGCAGCAGCTTTTACATCATCTTCTGTATACTGACTCTCCGGAAGTTTACCCAGAGTAAATAGTTCCATTAACTCGCGGGCATAATTCTCGTCTGGAGCTGTCTTGGTGTTTAAATGACCGTTCAGATAAATTAACATGGCCACATCTACCGTAACTTTCTTAACGATGTCCTTGAAATTGCCTAAACAGTTTTCGCGCAACATTTTATGGTGGTTGTAGGCAATTATCGGACTGGCTACCTGTTCTACTTCAGTGGCAAAATGGTTGTGCAGGAAAAAGGTCATTTTCTCTCTGATATGCCTGTCTGGATTCATTATTAACTGGGTTGTCCAGC
>JBJTNS010000244.1:0-16424 GCA_046074245.1 Chitinophagaceae bacterium
GTTAATGCTGGTACTTCAAGTGTATTAACCATCAAAGGCACTAATTTCAACTCTGTCATCGATACCAGCTCAGTTCAATTTAAAAATGGAGATGATGGTGGATTAAGTTTTATTAAAGCACTTAAAAGAGATTATGTTTCATGGAGTGATACCATGATCAAGGTAAGAGTAAGAACCAAAGCCGGTACCGGAAAAATCCGTCTGGTAATAGCCGGAAATGGTATCGCTAATTCAACAGACACTCTGACTGTTCCTTACTCTCACCTCAATGTTGTGAGTGGTGATACCATCTCATACGAAACTCAGGAAATTGGCATGAATACCAGCAATGGTATAACATGGAAAATGAATAAGCGATTCTTTGACTCAACAGGTGCACGAGGTGCATTTATTAGAAGCTTAGAGCGCTGGAGATGCGGTACCTACATTAACTGGGATACTCTGGGCCGACTAAATCACAGTGCCATTAAATCTGATGGTGTGAATATGTGTGCCTGGGATACCAGTTCAAGTATGCCAAGTGGTGTTCTGGCACAATGCTTCAGCTTCTGGTCTGGTTGCTTTAACCCCAATCTGCAATGGTTTGTTAACGAATTGGATATTCGCTTCAGAATAAAACCAACCAATACTACTAATTGGAATTATACAACAGGAAATGCCAGTGGCACACAGTTTCACTTTGAATCTGTAGCAACCCACGAACTGGGTCACGGTCACCAGCTGGGTCACGTTATCAATAGTTCTGTCGTTATGCATTACTCTATCGCTAATGGTCAAACCAAACCTGGATTATCCTCTAACGACATCGCCGGTGGGAATTATGTAATTACCAAGAGTGGAAGTTCAATTTGTGGTAAAAACCCGCATACTAAATTAAATTCCAATAACTGCGCAATCGTTGCGCCTGTCTCAAATTTCACGATGTCTTCCTCTGTTGTTTGCAAAAATGGGACCGTCATATTTACCGATTCATCATTGGGTAATATCTCTGCTTATTCTTGGAATTTTGGCGCCAACGCGACACCTTCTACCGCCAGTACCAAAGGTCCGCACTCTGTTACATACTCTGCAGGTGGCTCTAAAACCGCTAGTCTGACAATTACAACATTAAATGGCAATCTGCTTAAATCTAAAAATGTTCTTGTACAAGCAGATTCAAAACTATTACCAGCATTCTCATACTCTGCTGCTGAAAAAGGAATTGTAAGCTTTACCAATCAGTCAAATAATCCAACAAGTTCTATCTGGTACTTCGGTGATGGCGATTCTTCTTTGCTACCAAACCCTGTACATCAATACGCTTTCTCTGGTGTTTTCCCGGTAAAACTGATAACACAAAATACCTGCAATACAGACGATACTCTTAGAAATATCACTTTTGCATACCTGAATTTTGGGGCATCTCAATCTTCTGTTTGCATCAACGAACCCGTATACTTTGTCGACTCCTCAGCAAATGCTGCTACATGGCAGTGGTCGTTCCCTAACGGTACTCCTGCCTCGGCAACTGGCAAAGGTCCGCATAAAGTAATATACTCTGGCAGTGGCAATCAGTCTGCATCACTGCAAATTAGTGTCTCTGGTTCTGCCAATCAGAACTATACCAGAAGTAATATTGTATCTGTAGGCACTGATACTTTTACAAAAGCGAGTTTTATCTACGGCTATTACGGTAAGAATATAGTAGGTTTCGATAACCAGTCTACTGGCTCTGGAATGACCTATAAATGGTACTTTGGTGATGGCGATAGCAGCACGCTTAAAAATCCAGTTCATACATACACCAATGCCAGCAATAAAACTGTTCGTCTGATCGTTACAGGTAATTGCAACACCGATGATACAACAATAACAATGAGAGATTTCACAGGTATCGAAGGCATCAACTCAGGTGTCTTGTTTTCTGTATCTCCTAATCCGGCAAAAGACCAGTTCAAAATTGTTACTGATATTCAATTGCCTCTTAGTTATTCTATTTTTGATGTTAGCGGTAAAGAAGTTGAAAATGGTAAAACCAATAACGGAGAACTCATCTCAACTCAGAATCTGGCCGATGGAATCTATACCCTAAAGCTCAGTTTCGGAGATGAATCTGCTGCGATGAAATTAATCATTCAACACTAAAAATGCCCTCTCATTATCTGCAAATTGATTTATATTAAATTGATTTGCAGATAATTATAAAATAAAGAAAAAAAGTAAGCATTAATTGCTTAAAAAACATACTTTTGCAAAAAATAGAATCATTACCATGTATTGGACATTAGAATTAGTATCTTATTTGGATGATGCACCTTGGCCTGCCACCAAAGACGAGTTGATAGATTATGCAATCCGTTCAGGTGCTCCGATGGAAGTCGTAGAAAATCTTCAGGAACTTGAAGATGATGGTGAGCCTTATGAAAGTATAGAAGAAATCTGGGGTGACTACCCGACAGATGACGACTACTTCTTCCACGAAGACGAACATTGATCTAACCGAAGAAAGCTTTCTTCTTAACCGGTTTCAATTCAGGAATAATATAAGTTTCCTGTATTGAAGGTATTTCTATTTTTACCTCTATAGGTGCTATCGGTTTAACAATATTTTGATTTTTAAATTTCTCCCAGTCAATTACTTCACTTGAAATATTAGTATTTTGATATGCCGAGAACCTGCTATTTCTGGTTTCATATCCAGGATTTAAACAGATAAAAATTTCATCCTCATTCACCGGTAAAATAAACTTCTGCGCCAGCAACTGATCTAATATCTCCTGATACTTCTCAAAATCTTCTTTTCCTACAAAATCACTTAGTTTCACAAAACCCATTTTAAGCAAAGGTTTCAGTGCAGGGTACTGACTCATCTGCACCGGCATCGGATACTGCGAATTAAAGCCAGTCGTAAATAAATGATTGGCAATAATCTTTTGAGATGAATTTAATTGATCAAAATTGATTTGATCTTTGTATAGTTTATTTAAATCTTCAGAAATCTGATCAACTGATTTACTCCAGAACTGAAGTAACTCTTTAACTGATCCTTTCATATCTCTGCTTTCTTTGTTCCAGTGATGGTAAAAATAGTGCTCATGATTTAACATGAAACTGATATTGCCATACTGCTTTCTCAACTGGTAATTTAGCCATAGTATTATCTGTCTCTGCGAATTAAAACTAAAACGATTGACAGCATGCCATTCTATAAACTCAAAAACAATTTCTGCTAATTTGCCATACTTCTCAAATTTACCAGACCATTGCTGCATGATTTTTTCAAGCGCAGGAGGACAAACTGCTGTCTCAACTACCTGCGATGAGAATAAATCAAAACTATTTACCACCTGAGATGTCTCTGAATACAATAAACACGCAAATAAATCTGACGAAGATTTGCCGTTCAATAAATCAAAATTATCAAAAGACTTAAAATACTGATCAGTCTCTTTCTTTAACAATATATTTCTGCTTTGCTTGCTCTCTAAATACTCTGGCAGCAACAAAATGTCAATGTTATGATTTACTAAACACGAATACCACGCCGACTTCTGCTTGAGCGTCTGCTCTGAAAACTGACGCTTGAACGTCTCTCCTACCGGAAGTGATTTGTATAATTCCGAGAGTTTTTCGAGCGACTTTTCTAAACCGGAAAACTCTTCCTCTAATTCTTTGTGCAACTTTTCAAATGGTAATTGGTTCAGCATGTAATGATGTACAAAATAAGTTAAGAATTTTCTCATATTTAAACACCGCTTCCAACTACCTTCATCGTTTATAAACAATAAGAATATAGCTTCAATGTTATATCGCGATAGAACCACTGTTTTCAATACTTAGTAAATGTCTATAAAAATATTCACTACCCGATATCAGCGGATAATACCTTTTTAACACTGCTCTAACTTTAATTCAATCAAATACCCCTACTGTGCTATCTTTCAATTGCTAATTTTTATATTTTTACTTACTTTTGCTCTAAATTAAAACTTGTCTTAAACATTATGCCCGAGAAAGTCCTTCCAAGAGTCCTAGAATCAATCTCTTTTTTAGATGAAAAAACCATTGAAGTGCGTTACAAACCCGCTGTAAATGTAACTCTGGATGATATGAGAGAAATACTAAATCATGTATATGCTTTTACCCAGAATAAAAGACTAAAAAGATTAATTGTAATCTCTAAAGACGCTCAAATGGAACTGCCGGCAAGACTATTCCTTCAGCAGGAAAATAAAGACAGACAAAATACAATTATTGCCGAAGCCGTTCTGGTGACGTCTTTAACCCAAAAAATGACTACTAATTTTTATCTTAAATTTATAAAAGATAGCTACCCTTCTAAGTTCTTTACTGATTATAATAAAGCTAAAGAATGGCTGGATGCCCAAACTGCCACTGATTATTAAAGTGTATGAATCAGCTTGATAATCTGTTGCCCTAGGTCGTTAATACCCGTCTTTTTAGTAGCTGATATAAATACAACCGGATTGTGCTCCTTACTTATCCAGCTGCTTTCAAATTCTGTTAAAAGTGTATCCGGATTCTGTTCTACATAACTATCAACTTTATTAAATACCAGTAAGGTTGGCTTGTTCTTTGCCCCAATGTCAAATAAAGTTTGCTTTACCAGCTCCATCTGATTCTCAAATTCCGGATTCGAAACATCCACTACGTGTAATAAAATATCTGCTTCTACTACCTCTGCCAAGGTGCTCTTAAAACTCTCAATCAATAAGGTCGGTAGCTTTCTGATAAATCCTACTGTGTCACTCAGTAATAAAGGTATGTGCATGCCCTCATTGTCAGGATCTTCAAATACAACTTTGCGCACCGTAGAATCTAATGTAGCAAATAACTTATTCTCTGCCAGAACCTCTGAGTGACTTAATAAATTCATTATAGTGCTCTTGCCAACGTTGGTATAACCTACCAGTGCCACCCTCTTTTTATCAGTACGGTTCTGCCTCTGTACTTTATTCTGCTTTTCTATCAGTTCAAGCCTGTCTTTTAACTTTGTGATATTACTTCTGATAACCCTTCTGTCTGTCTCAATTTCAGTTTCACCCGGTCCCTTCATACCAATACCACCCTTTTGTTTGGATAAGTGCGTCCACATCTTTGTTAATCTCGGCAATAAATACTGATTCTGCGCTAGTTCTACCTGTGTTCTTGCCTGTGCTGTCTTGGCGTTCTTTGAAAAAATATCCAGAATCAGCATACTCCGGTCAATAATCTTAACTTCTTTAAATTCACTCTCAATATTCCTGATCTGAGAAGGACTAAGTTCATCATCAAAAATAACCAGATCTGCGTTGTAAGCCCCTACCATCTCTACAAGATCCTTAAGCTTCCCCTCTCCAATATAAGTTCTTGGATTAGGATATTCTAAATTCTGAGTTAGTCTTCCCATAGTTATGGCCCCTGCAGTTGTTGCAAGAGCCTCCAACTCATCCAGATACTCTTTTGTACGGTCGTTTTTATCCCCTTTTTCGTGAACTCCTACAAGTATGGCTCGCTCTCTCTTTACTTCTGTATAATGGTATTGTGACTTCAAGTGTGGAAATATAATTTGTTAAACTACCGCAAACATAGTAATTTAGCCATTCAATTCGTGCATAGTTTGAACAGTCTTTACCGAAAAAATATTAGTTGTTTCATCTTGCTGTTGATGCTTTGTCTCTCGGTGCCTGATTTAATTGCTCAACAAGTCATCTGGGCCAATAAAAATAACCTGGATAAACGAACTGATTTTACTAAAGTAATTGGTCAGAACCGCTTCGGCGTTTTCGTCTTAAAACATAAAAATAGCACCTTCAGACGCTATTTTATCCTCGAACAATTCGATAAAAAAATGAACCTCCTGAGAAGCAAAACATTTAAAATTCCAGGAGGAGAATTAGAGAAAATTGTAGTAGCAGAAAATCAGGTTGTCTATTTTACCAAAGTATATGGGAAAGGCTTCTTCTATACACTGAAAATGCAAACTATAGATTCTGCCTTTAATGAATCTGCTCCACTAACCATTGTTAACTCTGAAAGTTTTAATAATGAAACAATCAATTTCAGAATTGAATATACCCATAAAAAAGATAAATTTCTAATCTGGTATATGCTCGAAACCGGCGACAAAACTAAACTCGTCTATCACCTCTGTAATGCCAGTTCCTACCTGAAACAAGGTGAAAATACCATTGAAAGTAACTTGTCAGAAATTTATATCGGCGATGCTGTACTGGATGATTCTGCAAATCTATTTATCTTCTATTCAAAATCTGAAAAATTCAGAAGTAAGAATTCAGAAGACTTTTTCCATTATATCTATGCTTATAACCTCAACTCCGGCAAGGTACTTAATCAGTTAATTAATAATACCGAAACCTATGTTAGCTCCTATAAAATTGCCTATAACTATAACAATAATACAGTTACTGCAATAGGTTTTCATGGTGCAGATAATGAAGATGAAAACAAAGGTTACTTCTCCGTAATAATTGATTGTGCACTCCTGAATGTCAGACAAACCGTTTTCAAAGACTTTGACAGGAAAATTGTATCACAGATAATCGGCGCTAAAAATGAAAAAAATGGTGAGCAGCTCACTAAATTTAAAATTAAAAAACTCATCCCAAAAATGGATGGCGGAACATTGATTATCGCCGAAAGAAGCTACGTTACCACTCAAAGTGAAATATTTTACGTGAATGGGATTCCCCAAAGTAGCTATGCCAAAATTTTTAATAACGACGAAGTTCTGCTTGTCTGCACCGATAGTGCTGGTAATACTTTATGGACCGATGTGATCATTAAAAACCAATCCACAGTCAATGATGGTGGCTACTACAATGGAATTATCGTAATGGTAAACGACGACCAGGTTAATATTCTTTACAATGATAAACTCAATGCAAATGCCGATATTATTCAGGTAAGCTATTCACCAAATGGCGAACACTCTAAAAAAATACTACTCAATAACGATCAATACTATGCTCTGGTTATTCCTGCAGAATATAATCAGGTCTCAGCAAATAGTATTGTTATTCCTATTAACCAAAACCGCGACTTCACCTACATAAAATTACTCTATTGATACGCTTATTTTCATTCACTTTTAATCAAACTATCCTGTTTCTGTTCATCTTTACGATCGTCATCAGGACGTCTGGACTTTTAGTGCCTTATATCAATACCACCCAGAATCTAAACATCAATTATCTCTCTGATTTTTTTAATTCTATCAACGAATTTCCCCTACTTGGTTTTATTATTTCTACACTTTTTGTCTTTGTAACAGCTCTTATTTTTAATCATATCTGTATTCAACATGAACTGATTATCTTCCCATCCTATTTGCCTGCTTACTTCTTTGTTCTGCTCAATTCTGTTTTTGTCGACCAGTTTTATGCAGGTCCGGTAATCTTTGTTAACCTTTTTCTCATTATATCACTTGGTGCTATTCTAAAACTCTATCAGTCTGATAACCCAAGCATTTCTATTTTCTCGGCCTCAACTCTGGCTGGTTTGAGTGCCCTGCTTAATATGACTTACATCGCTTTCTTTGTGGTTGTTTTAATAGGAATCAATATTTTCAGACCTTTTAATTTCCGTGAAAATTTATCTGCTCTTATAGGATTCCTCTTACCACTCTACATCGGAACAATGATTAATTTTCTGATCAATGACAACTTCCTGCCTTTTTATATCTTCTTCCCTGATTATGGCAATTTTAATAACCAGAACTGGGCACTATATTCCGCCCTTCCAAGCATCGGACTTGTAGGAATTCTGGCTTTTTTAAGGATGTATAAAAACTTCTTCAGAAACTCAACTAAGCAAAGACGTTCTATTCAGTTTATGCTGATTCTTCTGATTACTTCCCTCATTCTGATGATGACAGGAAAACAAAATGCCAGACAGGAATTCTCTTTCGTTACTATCCCTCTGGCATTCTCGTTTACTTTCTATTTTTCTAACAGCAAAATCAATGTGCTGAAAGAAATTGTAAATGTACTTCTGATTATTTCAATTCTGTATTTCAGATATAATCAGTAAGCTATCTATTTCTTAAATACATTCAGAAATTCCTGATCACCTGGTTTAACATTCGAACCAAAATAATGCAGTAATTTGCCTTCCGGACTAACTACAAACTTGTTAAAATTCCATTTAACTTCGAAATCTCCTGCGCCATTCTTAGCTTTTTGGGTTAACCACTGATAAAGTGGGTGCTGTCCACTGCCTTTTACTTCCAGTTTCTCTGTCAGCATAAATGTTACCCCATAATTCTTCTGACAAAATGCACCAATCTCTTCTGCTGTGCCGGGCTCCTGACCACCAAACTGGTTACAGGGACTGCCAATAACAACCACATTGCTGTCAGAATACTTCAAATGAAAATCCTGTAAGTCTTTATACTGTGGTGTATAACCGCACTCACTTGCTGTGTTGACAAATACAAGGTACTTGCCCTTGTAATCAGATAGTTTTATAGTGCCTTTACCATCCAGTGTCTTTAAACTGATACTGTAAATGGAACTGTCTGGTTGGATGTTTTCTGCGCCCTCGACTTTCTTCGATTTGCCTACAAAACAAGATGTAAAAAATGTAAGTATTCCCATGGTTAATAATATGCTTTTCATAATCTGATGAACAAATTTAACTTAAATGTGTTTTAAAAAAGGAAAAAACATTGGAAAATAACTTTACTACCGACGAAATAGATCCTCTAAAAAAGGATGCACTCTATCAGGGTCCGGATAAATTCTCGCCTATCCCACTTTCTGTATCATCACCCAAAATACAGCCTGTGGATAAACGTCTTCTCAAAGCCAATGCGTTCGAAACAATGCAATATCAGGCCAACCAGCAAATTATGATGCTTAAAAAACAAGCTGATCTGCTCATAGAACAAGCACGCATGATTGAAGAACGATTGATGGTTTCTCAGAGAATATACGAAGCTGATCTCAACTTTGAACCTGTAATTGGTACCCTCTATCACGTCTATGAAAAAGATGAAAAAACAGTGCTCTCTCTGGTTGCACCCAACGAATGGGGACGGAAAATGCCGTACTCCAGACACGTTTGCTCTGCCCGACTCCTGGCAGACAAAAGCTGGGAACTGTTGAAATAAAAAAATGACAAGCCTCTAAATTCTATTAAATTTGCTTCCTGTGGGTATACTCAGGAAACTTGCTTCTCAAACTGCCATTTACGGACTTAGCTCTATGCTGGGCAGATTTATTAATTTTCTGCTCGTTATTCCGCATACAGAATATCTTAAAACTGTAGGCGCTTACGGTGATATTACTACAGTATTTGCCTTCATGGCTTTCTTTAATATCTTGCTGAGCTATGGCATGGATACAACCTATTTTAATTTTATCAGAAATGGTCATCCTGCCGATAAGGTATACGCAATCGCTCAGAAAAGTCTGATTGCTTCAACCCTCATATTCACTGTTATTGTCTTATTCTTTAGTCAGGCCGCCGCCGATTTTATGGGCTTTCCTGCCAATAAAGAATATGTCTATATTTGCCTGATCTTCCTCTGCTTTGATACCCTTTCTATTCTACCTTTCGCAAGAATAAGACACGAAGAAAGACCACTGAAATTTGCTGTCATCAAACTTGCCAATATTCTGGTTAATGTTAGCCTCAACCTACTACTACTAACTCATACCCCCGAATTTTTAAAATCCTTTAATCAGGTAAGTCTGATATTAATTGCAAATGCAGCAGCAAGTCTGGTTTCGTTCTCATTATTGTCTCCTCTGGTATTTAAAATCCGCTTCGATTTTGATCAGGAACTCTACAAAAAAATGCTGAAATACGCATGGCCACTCATTTTCGTGGGTCTTGCTGGTATTGTCAACGAAACACTTGATCGTACTCTATTAAAACGCCTGCTTCCACCAGATGAAGGCTCTTATCAAAATGGTATTTATGGCGCATTCTATAAACTCACTATGGTAATGACCATGTTTGTACAAGCTTTCCGATTTGCCGCCGAACCTCTTTTCTTTAAACAAAAAGATGGTGAAGAAAGTAATAAAATGTACGCTAATGTGATGTACTGGTTCATTGGCGTTTGCTCTTTCATCTTCCTTGCCTGCATGTTCTTTATAGAACCACTTGCACATCTATTCATCAGAAATACCGAATTCTTTGATAATCCTAATGGCTTATTCATCGTTCCAATCCTGCTTCTTGCTAACCTTTTCCTCGGTATTTACTACAATTTAAGCATCTGGTACAGATTTACCAACAATACTAAACTTGGTGCAATTATAGCTGCGGCTGCGGCTCTGCTAACCATAGTTCTTAATATTGCCCTCATTCCTTCTTTTGGCTTTGTTGCCTGCGCATGGATTACCCTGGGTATCTATGTGGCCATGACTATAGTGTCGTATTTTGCAGGTAAACACTACTATCCGGTACCCTACCATATCGGAAAATACCTCATTGTCCTTTTATCTGCACTACTCCTATGGCTACTCTCCAATCAGTTAATTTGTCATATTCAGGTCAAATGGCAGCAGTTTGCAATAAATTTTTCTCTTCTATCGTTGTTTCTGTTGATAATTTGGTTGCTACAACCAAAACGAAAAAATGCTTAAATTTGCCCGGTTAATTCGATTTGAAAGTCAAGATTAAAAACATCAGTCAGTACCCTTTGCCATCCTATCAGACAACTTTGTCTGCAGGAGCAGATTTATATGCTAATACTGATGAACCAGTCGTAATTGACTCTCTGGAAAGAGTTTTAATACCAACAGGATTGTTTATCGAACTTCCTGAAGGATACGAAGCTCAAATCAGACCGAGAAGTGGTCTGGCTTATAAAAATGGTATCACTGTGCTTAACTCTCCCGGCACAATTGATGCTGATTACAGAGGCGAGATTAAAGTGCTTCTGGTGAATTTAAGCCGCGAACCGTTTACCGTTTCTCCCGGCGACAGAATTGCTCAGATGGTAATCGCTCAATGCGAACAAGCCGAATGGATCTCTGAAATTGAACTTAGTAAAACAGAAAGAGGAGAAGGTGGTTACGGACATACCGGAACCAGATAAAAAAAGAATTTAAATGAGCGGAATGAATATTATTATCCCAATGGCAGGTATGGGCAAACGCATGAGACCCCATACATTAACTGTTCCAAAACCATTATTGCCAATCGCCGGCAAACCAATTGTACAACGTCTGGTTGAAGATATCGCTGCGGTATGCAAAGATCAGATCAATGAAGTTGCCTTTGTCATAGGCGATTTCGGTCACGATGTTGAAGTGCAGTTGCTCAAAATTGCTGAAAGTATTGGTGCAGAAGGTAGAATCTATTACCAGGATGAAGCCCTTGGAACCGCTCATGCTGTTATGTGCGCAACTCCTTCTCTTACCGGTGAAGTTATTGTGGCTTTTGCCGATACCCTCTTTAAAGCTGAATTCGATCTGGATAAAAGTGCCGATGGTACCATCTGGGTGCATAAAGTGGCTAATCCAAGTCAGTTTGGTGTCGTAAAATTAGACGAAAACAACTCCATCACCGACTTCATAGAAAAACCTACTGAATTTATCTCTGATCTCGCTATCATTGGAATTTACTACTTCAAAGATGGTGATAATCTTCTGGATGAAATCATGTACCTGATAGATAATGATATCAAAGAAAAAGGCGAATATCAGTTAACTAATGCTCTTGAAAATATGAAAAACAAAGGCTTAGTATTTAAACCAGGGGAAGTTGAAGAGTGGCTGGATTGCGGCAACAAAGATGCCACTGTATTCACCAATCAACGTGTCCTTGAGATAAAAAAAGATGAATTCTCTGTAGCAGCAGATCGCTTTAACCACGGTACTAAAATCATTGAACCTTGCTTTATTGATGAAGATGTAGTCTTAGAAAACTGTACCATCGGTCCGCATGTCTCTATCGGCAAAGGCTCTGTGATAAAAAATAGTACTATTTCTAATAGTATCGTTCAAAAACACTGCAATATTGAATCTGCTAATTTTTCAAATAGTATGATCGGTAACCATGTTACTATCAATGGTCAGTGTCAGGAATTTAGCATTGGTGATTACAGTACCTTAAACTAATAAGCCTCTTGAACAGACGCTTACATATCCTCCTGTCTGTCCTGATTTGTGGAGGAATATTGCTGGCGTCTTCCTGCAAACCTAAAAAATCTGCTCTTTCTCCTGCTGCTGTTCAGCAAGGTGAAATATCTTTTGATGAGTATTTTATTGATGCAAATACCCATTTCAATAACAATAATTATGAAATGGCTCTCAAACTTTACAACAGGTGCATCGATCTGAAGCCCAATGAGGCCTCTGTTTACTACCAGATTAGCCGTATTTATAACACAGAAAATAGTATTGAAAAATCTTTGCAGTTCGCCTTGAAAGCCAATCAGCTGGATGCTTCAAATCCCTATTATGCCATGTGGTATGCTCGCCTTCTCAGACATGTAAACAATACCAGTGAAGCTGTTAATGTGCTTGAAACATGCAGAAAACTAAACCCCAAAGATGAATTTCTGGTGAAAGATCTTGATGCTGTATATGCCCTTCAAAGTGCTACTGATAAACGAATCACTATTTGGAAAGAACTTATAGACGCCAAGGGTTTTAAACTGAATTATAACCTCAAACTAATTGAACTCTATAAGCAGAAAAAAGATTTTAATTCGGCACATCTTCAATATGACGAAATTAAAAAAGCAGCGCCTGGTAAAGCTCAGTACTACATCGAAGATGGTAACCTGTATCTGGAAAATGGTGATAAAACAAATGCATTCATTAACTTCGAAAAGGCTCTTAGTATCAATCCAAATAACTGGCAACTAAACCAGTCGCTTTATAAACACTATACAAGCGAAAAAAATTCGAATCTGGCAGTTAAGTACTTAAGTGCCGGGATGAAAGATCCATATACCAGATTTGAAACAAAAGCTGTACTTGCCGCTGAAATTAATAAAAATCTGCTTTCCGACTCTTCTCTTCGAAAACATGCTTTAATCTGTGCAGATGCTTTCTTTGAATTATACCCCGATAATGCCAATGCTCTAAATACGGCTGCCAGTTTCTACGAAATAAATAAACAATACATTAATGCTGATATTGGCTATTCCAGATGTATTAATCTGATGCCAAATACTTTTGATGCCTGGCTGGGTGCTATACGTTGCCATCAGTCTATATATGGCGCCCAAAAAACACTGTTGTTAATTGATTCTGCTTTAGAATACTTCCCAAATACTGCCTCCCTTTATACGATGGGCGCTACCAATGCGGCAGCTATAAAAAACTGGAACTCTGTCAGTAATTATGCCAGTTCTGGTCTTAGTTTTGCACTCCTGAATACTGATATTCAGAATCTGTCCTATTATAAAGCAAAAGCAGAGTTTCATAAAAATGATTTTAAAACCGCCATGCAAACTCTCAATTCAGGCAACTTTAATGACGATAGCGATGGCAGGTATTTCGACCTCTTAGGAGATATCTACTTTAAACTTAATCAAACTGAGCAGGCTCTGATTCAATGGAAAAAAGCACTCGCTAAAGGTGCTGTTAACAATCTGCTTACTAAAAAAATATCGGATAGCAAATACTATGAATAAATTAACTCTCTTTACGATCTCTGCATTGCTATTGCTATTCTCGGCTTGCCGATCCAAAAAATCTGTTGTGGCTCCGCCCGTTGTATCAATTAAAACAGATACTGCCTCTGTGATGACTGCTGAATCTATGCTGGGAAATACTTTGAGTCAGTGGACCTGGTTCTCCTCCAAAGTAGAACTGGAGTTTGAACAGAATGGTAATACAACCAAAGCAAGCGCCCACATTCGAATGTATAAAGATTCCCTGATATGGGTCTCTGCTGGTATGTTTGGCGTTGAAGGTTATCGAATACTGATTAATAAAGATTCTATGGTTATCCTCAATAAACTTGGAAGATCTTATCAGGTTATGAGTAACCAGTCGCTTGCCGGACTGAGCGATGCACCCCTTTCAGTTACGCAAATTCAGAATTTATTACTGGGTAAACCAGTATTTGCTCTGAAATTTTATCAGTTAATATTCGGTAAAGACAGCGCTCTTTCAATTCAATATCCTCAACCAAAATTTACTACTTCTCATTACTACAAAAAGGCTTTTCTTACCGTAGACAGTACTTCCATTAGAAATCAATCAAGTTCGAATTTCGTCGCCAGCTACAGCAACTATTCTGTCGTAGATGGTATCAATTTCCCAATTAATAATGATATATCCGCAAAGTCTGTAAATAACTCGATACGACTTAAACTAGAACACTCTGAAATCGATTTTACAACTCAGGTTAACTTCCCATTTACAATTCCGGCCTCCTATGAAAAGACTAAATAAACCTTTTGCCCTGTTTATGGCTTGTGTGATGTTATTCGTTCAGGCGCCGGCTCAGGCGACCAGAAAAGAACTTGAACGACAACGCAAACAGACCGAAGAACAAATAGCTATTACTAAGAAAATTCTTAAAGAAACTAAAAGTAAAAAGCAACAAAGTCTTAAAGAGATTACAACTCTTACCCGACTGATTGAAGCCAGAGAAACACTGCTTCAAACCATCAACACCGAAATCGATTACGTAGGAAGAGATGTTGAACAGAAAAAAGATCAGGTAGATAGTCTCAATTCTCAGATCGACCAGGAAAAGAAAAACTATGCTAAAGCTGTTGTTCAATCCTATAAAAATAAAAAAGTCTATAACAACGCTCTATACCTGTTCGCTGCTAAATCTTTTAATCAATGGGTACTCAGATACCGCTTCAGCAAATATCTTTCTGAAGCACAGGAAAAATACCTCATTAGAATCAATGATAAAAAGCTAATGCTAGAAGGTCGCCTCAAAGAACTCATCGGTCTTAAACAGTCTAAAGAAATTCTGGCTAAAAATAAAGAACTTGAAGTTCGCGAACTTGAAAGTGACAAGAAAGCAAAAAATAAGGTAGTGGTAGCGCTTACAGGAAAAGAAGCTGAACTTAAAACTAAACTCGAAAAACAAAAGAAAGCTAAAGAAAATCTGAACGCTCAAATTAATGCTATCATTGCGAAAGAACTTCAGAAAGCACGTGATCAGCAGGCGAAAAAAGTAGCTAAAACCGGTGGACAAAAGACGGGTACTGAAAGTAAAACTAACAAAACTGAAAGTAAAACTCCTACTGTAACACCTGAAGTTAAACAACTATCAGACAATTTCGCCGCAAATAAGGGTAAATTACCATGGCCGGTCGAAAAAGGTTTTATCAGTGAACGTTTTGGTACACATGCCCATGAAAAATTAGATCAGGTGACCATTCAAAATAATGGCATTGATATTCAGACAAACGCTGGCTCTACTGCCAGATGTATTCATAAAGGAACTGTTACTGCTATTATCTTTATCCCTGGAATGGGCAATGCTGTAATAGTTAATCACGGAGAATATTTCACCGTCTATTCTAAACTGAAAGATGTAACGGTGTCACAAGGTCAAACCATCAACCTCAAACAAACCATTGGTACAATTGCCGAAGATGAAGACGGTTCAACTGAAATTCACTTTGAACTCTGGTACAATCAGGATAAACAAAACCCGGAAAGCTGGCTTGCCAGAAAATAATATATGAGTAATACTTTAAAAACAATAGGAATTGCAGGGGCTGGTACCATGGGTGCCGGAATTGCTCAGGTTTGTGCTCAGGCAAATTACAAAGTTGTTCTGTTCGATCTGAACAATTCAGTAATTGAAAAAGCAGAGAAATCCATTATTGCATCTCTTGAAAAACTCGTTAGTCTGAATAAAATAACTGCTGATCAACAAGCGGATTATTTAAATGCAATTACTTATACCAGCAATATTAACGATCTTAAAGTTGATCTGATCATTGAAGCCATTATCGAAAAGCTGGAAGCTAAAACTGGCTTGTTCGAACAACTAATGGAAATTAATGGGCCCGATACCATATATGCTACTAACACCTCTTCGATACCGGTAACCAAAATTGCAGCGCCTTTGAAATACCCTTCTCAGGTTCTGGGCATTCATTTCTTCAATCCTGCCCAGATTATGAAACTGGTTGAAATTATTAAAGGTGCTAAAACAAGCGAAGTAATCATTGGAATCGCTGGAGATTTTGTCTTGTCCTTAAATAAAGTGCCAGTATTTGCAGCTGATGCACCCGGATTTATTGTCAACCGAATTGCACGCCTTTATTACGTTGAAGCTCTGAAAATGATGGAAGAAGGGGTTGCCGATTTCGAAACCATCGATAAAATTATGGAGTCAAGTGGCTTTAAAATGGGCCCTTTCCGCTTAATGGACCTCATCGGAGTGGATACCAACTACTCGGTTACTGAAAGTCAGTACCACCTCTTTAACCACGAAGCCCGTTTCAGACCAAGCAGAATACAGAAACAAAAAGT
>JBJTNS010000245.1:0-7665 GCA_046074245.1 Chitinophagaceae bacterium
ATATTGAAAGAGGAATTAGGGGTTAACATTTGGATATAGGGTTGGATTCATCTTGAAATCACAAAAGAGAAAACCATTCATCCAAAACAAAAAAAGAACGATTAGCCGAACAGCAATTGATATTTTATGTGCGTCAGCAAGCCTAATTCCTAAATCTTCATTTCTATTTCTAGTTTCATCAAGGCAAAAAGTAACCATTTATCAACATATAAAAAAATAGATGGAAAAAACATTATTTTCGCCCCTCTAAGTAGCGAGTAGTTTTGGAAAATTTCATTGTATCGGCCAGAAAGTACAGACCATCCGTCTTTGACGAAGTGGTAGGGCAGCGCCATATAACGGATACATTGCTTAATGAAATCAACAACAACCACCTTGCTCAATCATTTTTATTTACTGGTCCGAGAGGTGTTGGGAAAACCACATGTGCAAGGATTCTGGCAAAGGTAATCAATCAGAAAGACCATGACGACCCAAATCAGGATTATGCTTTTAACATCTTTGAGATGGACGCAGCCAGTAACAACTCAGTTGACGACATCAGGACATTAAACGAGCAGGTTCGCATCCCTCCTCAGGTAGGAAGTTATAAAGTATATATTATCGACGAGGTTCATATGTTGTCATCTGCGGCTTTCAATGCATTTTTGAAAACCCTGGAAGAACCCCCTAAGTATGCTATTTTTATATTAGCTACTACAGAAAAGCATAAGATATTACCGACGATTTTATCCAGATGTCAGATTTTCAATTTCCGCAGGATACAGATCAACGACATGGTGGAGCATTTGCACAAGATTGCTCAGAAAGAGAATATTGAGGCAGAAGATGATGCTTTGCGTTTAATAGCTGAGAAAGCAGATGGTGGATTGAGGGATTGCTTATCGATGTTCGACCAGATGGTGAGTTATTGTAATGGGCAGATTACTTATGCCAAAGCAGTAGAGAACCTGAACATATTAGACAGAGATTATTATTTCAAAATAACAGACTCAATACTTAACCAGAACATTGGAGAAGTATTGAACTATCTGGATGAGATTATCAATAAAGGTTTTGACGGACAAACATTTTTAGGTGGATTAAGTGAGCATTTCAGAAATCTGATGGTTTGTAAAGATGTCAACACCGTTAAACTGCTTGATGTTGGAGAAGCGCACAAATTGAAGTACGAACAGCAGTGTCAGTTAACGGATTTATCCTTTTTATTAAACGGATTGAACATTAACAATCAGTTTGACATTGAATTCAGAAACAGTAAAAATCCAAGATTACATGTTGAGTTAGCACTGATGAAGCTTTGTCATGTAAAAAGTTTGTTAAACAACGCCATCACTTTAGAGGAATTAAAAAAAAAGTGATGATTTCTTAAAGCGAAGAGCAGAGGAAAAGAATAAAAAAGCAGATCCCCTACCCGTTCATGCCATCAAGGAGCCAGCTTTAGCTGACAAGAGTTTTCAGTTACCCAAAATTCCCCAGAAACACGAAGTCAACATACCTCCCGTACAACTTTCAATTGCAGAGATTATAGAAGAAGTTGACCATAGTTTAGAGATTAAACTAGAAGAAGCTAAAGAGGAAGAAATGCTTATAGAACCAGGCAGCATCATTCCGGTGCTGAGTGTGGAGGAACTGGTAAGGTGCAATGCCATTTTTGCGGAAAAGCAAAAAGTTTCAATTGTATCACTGATTAAACTATTGCAGCCCTCTTTAGAGGACAAACAGGTTATTATACGATTAACCAAGCAGCAGGAAGAGTTTATTGGAGATATAAAAATCAGCTGGCAAGCGCATTTAAGAGACTATTTCAAAGACAGGAGTTTAACCCTTCAGATCCGGATTGATGAAGTTTCAGAAACCAAGAAAGTTGCTTACACACCATCAGAGCAATTTAGAGAAATGATGGAAAGCAATGATTCATTCAGAAAATTTGTCAATACCTTTAAATTAAAACTCAAACAATAGACATGAAGTATTTGAGAATACTATTGATCTATTTTGCATTGAATTGCCTGGTACACCTACCCTTTTTAAATCTACCCCCATCAGGATCTCATGTATGGCGTCAGTGTAATACTTTGGGAATGGCGAGAAACTTTACAGAAGAGAGTATGAACATATTTTCTCCCAGGATTGACAGGAGAAATGAAACGAATGGTATAACGGGTTCGCATTTTCCCTTGTTCGAGTGGCAGTTAGCGTGCATTTACAAGCTGACAGGCGAGCATTATTATGTAGCAAGATTGTATAGTACCTTTATCTTTTCGATTGCCATGTTAGCGCTGTATCTGATTTTAGTTCAGATGGGTATCAGAGAGACCACTGCAATTGCTGGCGGACTAGGATTATTATCTATTCCGCAGTTCTATTATGACAGCATCAATGCTATGCCAGATATCTATGCGCTGGCACTATCGTTACTATCTGCATATTATATTTTAAGAGACAGCAAGCAGGCCAGCAATATTTCAATTTTAATGGCCACAGTATTTGCCATATTTGCAGGTTTAATCAAATTTCAATTTTTAATTATTCCACTTTCTTTTACTGCTTATCAGGCATTCAATCCAAAAAACATAGCGCGCTTAAGCATTTATTTTTCTTTTATTTTGATACCAGTGATATTATGGTATCAATATGCGATAGAGCTAACCAAGCTCAACAATTTAAAGGAATTTGGTTTATGGATCAAGCCAATCAGTTTAGAAACAAAATTGAACACCTTTCTTAACAATTTAGTTTCAGATACTCCAGAGTTATTAATAGGTTATCCTGTATTAATTGCGCTAATGGTACTGATTTTTAAAAGAAGTTTCAAACTAGTAAATAGTTCAGGAATCAAATTGGCCATCTTCTGGCTGGCAGGATTTGGTGCATTTTATTTGATAGTGATAGAGCGCATGATGCATCACAGTTATTATTTCATGGCCATATTGCCATTGGTAGTGATTGTATTGGTAAAAGGAGTTGTAAACCAAGGTTGGCATATTAAGTATCTTTATATCATCATTCTATTAAATTTCGTTTGGTCGGGTTTACGAATTATTCCAAGCAGGTGGTCAGAAGGCAAGCAGCAAATTCCCGAAGAATTTAAAAACAGCAATACTTTATCGGCAATTCGCAATAGTATACCGGAGGGTAGTTTATGTTTAGTTGGTCCTGATAAATCGGGCTGTATCTATTTTTACTTTACTGACACTGAAGGGTATTCATTTGAGGATCCGCAAGAATTACTCAGCATGAAGCAAGAAGGACAATTTATGGAAGTATTAGAGAGAGCGGGAGTCAAGTATGTCATCTGCGACCATTCAGAAGAGATGGATGGTATCATGCAACAGCTTCAGGAATGGCGAGAATACAAAGCAATCGGAGCGTTCAAAATTTGGACACACCGGTAGGATAACTTTTGCAATATTTTACGAATATTGTCGTTAAATTCGCCAACCAATACTGAAAAAAAGTGTCTATACGCGTAGAAAATTTAACCAAGACTTACAAGAAGCAGAATGCTGTTGATCATATTTCTTTTGATATCAGCAGTGGCGAAATTGTCGGTTTTCTGGGTCCGAACGGCGCCGGTAAAACCACCACGATGAAGATGCTTACCTGCTATATACCACCAACATCGGGAAAAGCCTATGTCAATGGATTGGATGTTGAGGAGCAGTCTATAGAAGTCAGGAAACAGATAGGTTATCTTCCGGAGCACAATCCATTGTATACAGACATGTATGTAAAGGAGTACCTTCAATTTGCAGCCTCTGTTTATCAGATAAAGCACCCTTTAGCAAGAGTTAAAGAGATGATAGAATTAACAGGTTTGCAGGTAGAGCAGAACAAGAAGATAGGACAGTTATCCAAGGGCTACAGGCAGAGGGTTGGATTAGCGCAGGCGATGATTCATAATCCATCGGTACTGATATTGGATGAACCGACCAGCGGACTGGATCCGAACCAGATAGTAGAAATCCGTAATCTTATTATCAATATCGGTAAAGAGAAAACAGTATTATTATCAACGCATATCATGCAGGAAGTAGAGGCAATGTGTAACAGGGTAATGATAGTGAACAAGGGCAAGATAGTTGCCAACGGTCAGCCTGGAGAGCTCAAACAGATTTTCAGTAAAGGGATTAGTTTGCAGGTTACATTTAACAAAACACTGAGCAATGATCAGTTCACTCAACTTAGTCAGTTTGGAGAGCTTATTCAACAAAGTGAGTACACATATACTGTAAAAGCCACAGCAGATGAAGACAAGTTAAAATCAGATGTTTTTAATTTTGCAGTTGCGCAGCAATTAATTCTTACTGAAATGAAACCACTGGAACATTCATTAGAAGAAATCTTTAAAAACGTTACCAATGTTTAGTATTTTAAAAAAAGAAATCAGGAGTTTTTTAAGTTCACTGATAGCGATAATAGTTATAGTTGTGTTTTTGATTGCCAATGGATTATTTCTATGGGTATTCAAAGAAACTAATATACTGGATCAGGGTTATGCCAATATTGATCCTTTGTTTGAGCTAGCGCCCATCATATTCATCTTTTTAATATCGGCCATTACCATGAGGTCGTTTAGTGAAGAGAAGCGCAATGGCACCTTTGAGACATTAACAACTAAGCCAGTAAAAGATTTATCGATAATATTAGGTAAATATTTTGCGGGACTTCTGATTGTTATTTTTTCTATTTTGCCTACTCTAATTTATTATTACACAGTTAACGAGTTATCATATCCGAAAGGCAATGTAGACACCGGAGCTATGTGGGGCAGTTATTTAGGATTAATCATGCTCAGTGCAGGTTATGTATCAATAGGCATATTTTCGAGTGTTATTACAGACAATCAGATTGTATCATTTATTGTCAGTATGTTTTTGTGTTTCTTTTTTTACTCAGTATTTGAGTATTTAGGATCCTTTGATTTCTTCAAGAACACCGAGTTTTTCATTGAATGGTTTGGTATCAACTACCATTACAGAAACATCAGCAGAGGTATAGTAGACACCAGGGATGTCATTTATTTTATCAGTTTGATTGTACTTTTTATCTGGTTAACTAAAATTATATTCAACAGCAGAAAATGGTAAAAGTAAAACAACAGAAGAGAGGATTTAAGCAGCAATCGATGATTGAGTTGATATTGCTGTTTGTAGTTTTGGTTATAGCCAATATATTATCTACGCAGTATTACAAGAAGTTTGACTTAACCAAAGAGAAGCGATTTACTTTGTCTAAGACTACTGTAGAACTGGTCAAGAAAGTTGACGACAGGATGTTTTTTAAAGTTTATCTAGAGGGTGATAATTTATCATCAAAGTTTAAGCGACTAAGAACATCGACCTTAGACATGCTGAGGGAGTTAAGAGAATTAAGTGGCAACAAAATAGATTTTGAATTTGTTGATGTATTTAAAGACAAAGACGATAAAGAAAAATCGGAAATAATAAAGCAGTTAAGTTTAAAAGGTGTAACGTATTACAACGACATGGAGCTGGAGACCAACCAGCAGAAGCGTAATCTGATATTACCGAGTGCCGAGGTTACATATGGCAGTAACAAGGAGTATGTTATTAATTTACTGAACACAGAAATGGGTCGTGCAGAGGAATCTGCCATCAATAAATCAATCGAAGATTTAGAATATAACTTTGCCAATACGATACGTAAATGTGTTAATAAAGCACCTAAGAAGATCGCTTTTCTGACCGGGCATGGCGAGCCAGAGTCGTTGAGAATTGACGAGTTATTAAATTCTTTAAGTGAGAATTACAGCATAGACAGAGTCTATTTCAATTTAAGGGACTTAGATTATTTAAATCAGTTTGCTTACTTATTCAAACAATACAACAACGATGACACAGTCGGAAAATACATGGTACTGAAGTCGCTTGATATGTTAAAAGCATACGATGGAATAGTTATTACAAAGCCGACGGTGCCATACGGAGATGATGAAGCGTACATTTTAGATCAGTACATCATGGGAGGAGGAAAAACCTTCTGGATGGTAGATGCAATAATGGCCGAGCACGACAGCATGAGAACCAGGAGTAAGGCTTATTTTCCGGATTACAACAACGAGAATTTAAGGGCTTTACTGTTTAATTATGGTGTGAGGATGAACTCCAATTTATTACAGGACAGAAGGTGTAATGATATTGTTTTGAGCGACCCTACCCGTCCGGGAAAAATGGTTCCATTTGCCTGGGTATATTATCCGGTGCATGTATTCAAAGACAATAAGCATCCAATAGTTAAGAATTTAGAGGCTGTATGGATGAGGTATGCAGGTACATTAAAACCAATATCCAGAAAAGGATTGAATGTAACGAATTTGTTGTTGAGCAGTGACCAGACCAAGATGCAGGATGCACCAGCCTTTGTGGACTTAAGTATAGTAGCTAATAATTTTGATGGGAAGTACCTGAACACGTTTAAATCAGGCACACAGGTAACAGGCGTATTACTGGAAGGTGAATTTAAATCATTTTACAGAAGGCCAGACAAAATTTATGAATATCCGGTAAAAGAGAGCATCAATGGCAACAGCATGATTGTAATTTCTGATGGGGATATCGGATTAAATGACATTAGAAAGAGCACTGGAGAAGTATACCCACTAGGATTTGACAGAGAGACAGGCAGACAGTTTGCTAATAAGAAGTTTTTATTAAACTGTTTCGATTATTTGTTTGATGAAAGTGGTTTGATAGATATCAGAACTAAGGAAATCAATCTACGATTACTCGACAAAGCCCGCATCAACAGTCCGCAACAGGAAGGCGACATTATCAAAGAGCGCACCTACTGGCAATTATTGAATACCGCTTTACCGGTGATTGTAGTTTTAATGTTTGGAATTGGCAATACCATTTTCAGACGCTGGAAGTACACCCGAAGAGCATAAAACTGTATAGTATATCAATCACTTGTTTGAAGAGTTTGAACAAGAATTACTTTCAGTTTTACTTATTTTAAAGTACGTTTGCACTTTATTTTCCGAATTTTGACAACAAAAGAAGACAAATCGATGATTGCCGACAGGCTTAATCGCATCTCAGAGTCAGAAACTATAGCCATGGCCAAGTTAGGTCGTGCGCTCAAAGCTGAAGGCAAAGACGTCATCAGCTTAAGTTTTGGTGAACCTGATTTTTTCACACCCGACCATATCAAGCAGGCAGCAATCGATGCCATCAATAACAACTTCACCTTTTACACACCAGTGGCAGGTATTCCTGAATTAAAGGAAGCCATTAAAGTGAAATTTGAGCGAGACAATGGTTTACATTACAACACCGATCAGATTGTAGTGAGTACGGGAGCGAAAAATTCGATTATGAATACCGTTTTATCTCTTGTAAATCCGGGAGATGAAGTAGTCATCCCTACCCCATTCTGGGTTAGTTATGCGGACATGGTACATTTAGCAGAAGGCAAGACTGTTTATATCGAAACACATGTCGATTCAGATTACAAAATCACAGCTGCACAGTTAGAAGCTGCAATTACACCAAAGACAAAACTTTTCATGTTCAGCAGTCCGAATAATCCCAGTGGCATGGTATACAGCTACGAAGAGTTAGAGGCATTAGCTGAGGTATTTGAGAGACATCCGCATGTATACATCATCAGTGATGAAATATATGAGCATATCAACTT
>JBJTNS010000246.1:0-5001 GCA_046074245.1 Chitinophagaceae bacterium
CTGCCAGCACCCATGTTGCGGGGCGCAGGAGATTTATAATAATTATCGCGGTAAGCGGTATGCTGTGGGCGGTATCTGGAAGGAATAAGATCTTCAATTTTCAAACCGTACATTTCATCCTCTGTATAACCAAACATTTGCAAAGCTTTGGGATTCGAGAGTATCAAACGTCCTTCAGAATTACTAACGATAATTCCTTCGGTTGCATCTATGAACATCCCTTGCAATATTTCATTATAATTGATCTTGTTCATATTAGTGTTTACAGCAATTTTTAACCTCTGTTTTTTGTGTATCCTGACTAAGTTCAGGACTTAAATATGGGATGCCTAAATCGACACCTCTTAAAATCATTAATGCGCCAACTAACAGAGGTAAGAATTTATAGACGACTCTGAATTGCTTTAGTTTAAGCGATAACTTATTAGACACAAACAGCCAAGCACCGATGAATACCGGCAGCGTACCAATGCCAAATAGTGCCATATAAGAAACAGCATCAACAGCGCTGGTAAAATTGGCACAATAAGCCGCCGCAATATAAATGGCGCCGCAAGGCAATAAACCATTCAGTGCACCCAGAACAAAGGCAGAACCTGTGTTTCCTTTTCCTAAGTAAAAAGCAAATTTTGAAATTATTTTTTTATAAGGCTTATCAACTAACTGCGGAGTAGGCACTTTAAACAGGCCAAACAGCGCGAATAAGACCATAAAACTACCAAGCACTACCGAGAGTCCCTGTTGCATTCTGAACACAGAAAATGACATTCCTACAGCGAACACAATACTACCAATACCGATGTATACAGCAATTCTGCCCAGTTGATAATTTAAGGCAAACAAAAACGTATTATGTTTTACCTTAGAGGGAATCATCATTGCCAGTGGACCGCACATACCGGCACAATGGAGCGTCGAAATAAGTCCGAAAAGCAGACCGTTGATCAACATTTTACAATTTAATTTTTTTCTCGACCAGCATTGGTTTACCAGCCTGATAAACACGAATGCTTAAATTATAAATCCCTTTAGTTTTAAACAACCGCATATCCAATGGTGCAATAACAGCATCTTTAAACGTGATAAGGGTATCTGAAGCCTGATCATCAGGTTTATTAAACTTCAGCACAATAGAATCTGCTTTGACAGATGAAGGTTGAGAAATATAGATTTTAGCATCTTTTTCGCTTACACTAAACGAATCGGTGTAGGCATTTCCGGCTAATTTGGCATCAATTTGTTCCTGGTACTTGAGTTCCTCGTTGTAATAATTCTTGGTTTCAAGTTCTACTTTCTGGTTGCAACTTTTAAGGACCATCATTACAATGAGTCCGACAAAGACCAGGTAGATTCCAATAATAAAATATTTAAAGTTCATCGTCTGAAGGGGGTTTATTTATAAATCGGTCCAAGGAAGTTAGTTTTGACACGCTCGATTTTTTCGCCATCGAGGTATATATCCACTACTACTTTGGTTTTATGGCCGGTCATCTGACTTTCTGGAACAATCAGGAAAAACTGACCATCGTATTTTGATTCCGGTTTAATCCGGATATTATCACCAACTTGTTTGATAGTGGCGCCTTCTGGCTTAACTACTTTCAACTCAAGTTTGACTTCACCATACGTTTTATTGATGGTTTTAATCAGGTATAAATTCTGATAATGTGTACTATCGATTTGCTGATATAAAATACTTGGAGCTCTCAGGATAGTAGTTTCAATATTTTCGCGACTAGCCAGTAAGAAAGTTAAGACACCCAGCAGAATAACCAAAACAACAGAATACGCTTTAGTTCTCCAGTTAAAGCCTTTAGATTTGCCAATAGAGATGGCATTTTCGCTGGCATAACGAATTAGACCTTTAGGTTTATCCATTTTTACCATGATCTCGTCACAGGCATCAATACAGGCAGTGCAGTTTACACATTCCAGCTGAGTACCGTTGCGAATATCTATGGCAGTCGGGCAAACTCTTACGCACATGCCGCAGTCAACACAATCGCCCTTACTTGGATCGTTCACACCTTTTTTCTGGTGACCGCGGGGTTCACCACGTTTGTAATCATAAGAGATCACGATTGAATTTTTATCAAGCATAACACCCTGCAATCGTCCGTATGGGCAGGCAATGATGCACACTGGTTCGCGGAACCAGGCAAAGACAAAATAGAAAACCCCACTGAAAATTAAAATCATTGTGAAGCCTTTTGCATGCTGAGAGACTGGTTCTGTAATAATCTTGAATAATTCGTCTATACCAATAATGTAAGACAGAAAAGTATTAGAGATAAGAAATGCTATTGAATAAAAAATAGTATGCTTTAGCGTTCTTTTAAAGATCTTTTCGCTGGTCCACGGACTAGCTTTTAATTTTATTTGTTGAGAGCTGTTGCCATCAATCAGGTATTCAATACGACGGAATACCATTTCGAGAAAAACTGTTTGCGGACACACCCAGCCGCAGAAAATACGGCCAAATGCAACGGTAAACAGTACGATAAAGAGCATGAAGGTAATCATGGCTACGCCAAAAATCACCAGATCCTGAGGCCAGAAAATAGCCCCAAAGAGAATAAATTTACGTTCCAGGATATTGAACAGGAACATTGGATGACCATTCACCTTCAAGAAGGGTAATCCAAACAATACAGTGAGGTAGAAGATGGTAATGAAAGTCCGGGCATTATAAAAATTACCCTTTGGTTGCCATGGGAAAACCCATTTGCGTTTACCGTCTTTGCCTATTGTACCGATGGAGTCTCTGTAAGACTGGTCAATATGTTCCTGTTCATTCATGGTATCCTGAAAATTTCTAATTATTTAACTTCTATATTTTTGCTTGAATCAACAACTGCAGATACTGTACTATCAATGGCAGCACCTTCAGTTTCCTCGAAAAGATTACCTTCAGGAGCTTTAGGGTTTGGAGGGTTAGTCCCTTTAAAAGTATGAATATAGCTGATAACGTTTTGAATTTCTACCGGACTTAATTCATCTTTCCATGATTTCATCCCTTTATTAGTTCCGTTCTTTACAGTTTTGAACAAATCGCCAGGTTTACCACCGTAAATCCAGTAGTTGTCGGCAAAGTTCGGACCGATACCACCCTGACCTTTATCGCCGTGACAAACCACACATTTAGAGGCAAAGATTTCACCACCTTTAGCAATTTTATCACTTTCTGTTAAAAACACAGCATTGGTTTCATCAACGTTCAAAGCCATTTTATTTCTATAGGCAGCAACGCTGGCTTCAGCCTCAGCCATTTCAGTGGTATACTCCTCCTGACTGGATTTAAAAGACCCTGTAACGTGATAGCCTATCAGATAGATAACACCAGAGATAATGGTAAAGTAAAAACCATATTTCCACCATGGTGGCAAATCGTTATCCAATTCTCTGATTCCATCATAATCATGATCCAGCATTACATCTTTATCAGTTTCTACAGGCTTAACACCAAAGATTTTTCTGGAGATGAAAAGATTGAAACTAGACTGAGCAGGTTTTTCGTTGTGTGCAACAACAGATGCAGCTTCGCGTTTAACGATAATTCTAAGAATCATGAGACATAACCAAAGTATTACGAATAATTCAAGCAACAAAACGATAAACAAAGAATAGAATGCCATAGGATGCATACCACCAATAGCGGTATCAACATACATACTTTCTTTAGTTTCTGCAGCTGCCTGAGCGAAAGAACTCTGAGCCCCAAAAATAAACAAAGCAGCAACTACAGACTGAACTGTTTTAGCGCTTAATATTTCTCTTATTTTTGTTTTAACGGAGGTTCTGAGCACGGCAGATAGAATCACAATGACAAATAAAAGCACTGCTGTTAAAACTGCCATTGAGATAAAAAGAGGATTATTTCCAGCAGATTCAGGTGCTTTATCAGCAACAGTGGCAGTCACTGCTGCAGCATCCTGAGCGTATGCGCTGGCTCCCATCATGAGCAGGGAGAATATTGATATTTTTTTTACTAAATTGATCATAATTGGTTTATTGGTTTTTGTTGTCAAAAGGTAATTGTTCTATTTCTTTCAGGTAATTTTTATCTGTTTTTAGTACGAACCAAAGCAGGCCGACGAAGAACAGAAAAAAGATGAATAACGATGTCAGCGGATAAATGCTAACGCCTGAGATATTTTCGAGATAATGTATAAATTTCATGATTTTAAATTAAACTCCGTGGCCAATTCCATTGTGGTTTCAACCACGGAGTATTTTATATTTTCAATTTAACCTTTTCTAATTTATTTCTGAGCTTGAGGTTCTGCACTGATATCTTTACCAAGTCTTTGAAGGTATGCGATTACTGCGATAATTTCTTTGTTTGGCATAGCTTTGATATTGTCCTTTTTAAGGTCAGCGACAATCTCTTCAGCCTGTTTTTTCAAGTCATCGTTCGCAATTTTTTCGTAACCTTTTTCGTATGGCACACCCAGAGTTTGCATGGCTTTAATTTTAGCTTCTGTGATGTCCATATCGATATCGTTTTCAAACAACCACTGGTATCTTGGCATGATAGAACCCGGAGAAGTTGCACTAGGCTCGTACATGTGGTTAAAGTGCCATGAGTTACCTCTACCAATTTTAGACGTACCTTCACGTGCTAGATCCGGACCGGTACGTTTACTACCCCACTGGAATGGATGGTCGTATACGAATTCACCGGCTTTAGAGTATTCACCATATCTGGCTGTCTCACTTCTGAACGGACGAACCATCTGAGAGTGGCAGGTATAACAACCTTCTCTGATATAGATATCGCGACCTTGTAGTTCGAGTGGCGTATATGGTTTAACGCTTGCGATGGTAGGCACGTTGCTCTTAATTAAGAACGAAGGGATAAACTCAACAGCACCACCAATCAGAATAACGATTAATGAGAACACCAATAACTGAACTGGTTTACGTTCAACCCATCTGTGCCAGTGTTCTGTATGGTGAGGAACGTACTCAGCAGACAATGGAGCAGCTTCTGCAGCTTCA
>JBJTNS010000247.1:0-7501 GCA_046074245.1 Chitinophagaceae bacterium
TGAAAGTGTAGGTAGGTTTATTTACCGCTAAGTTTGAATGCAGGAAATTGTATGAAGCGATAAAAGGTAAATTCCAGACAGCCATCGTTGTCAGTGCCAAAATTGCATATCAACCCCTCGACTAAATAATATGTTAAAAAAAATCTGGAGTTACATAACCTTTCAGAAACAACCTGAGTTCAACAACAGAACTACTGACGTTTCTGCAGCCGGAGATGTCATCGATGGCGAACGCCAAACCAATGGCAACAATTCCTATCTTCGAATGATGCACGGCATTAATCGAATTTCAATTTTTATGTTTCTGATAGGTATGATAATTGTAATCATTAAAATACTTAAATAAATTTTTAAACAATGTTAGGCTATTTAATTATTGGGGTTATCATCATGTTTATAAGCATGGCTGTGAGTAACCGCCTGAAAAGTAAATTCAACTTGTATTCGCAAGTCCGTTTGCAGAACAATATGTCTGGAGCGGAGATTGCAGCTAAAATGCTGGCTGACCATGGCATCAGTGATGTTAAAATCACGCATGTTGAAGGACAGCTGACCGACCATTATAATCCGGCTAACAAAACAGTTAACCTCAGCGAATCTGTCTACCATCAGCGCAATGCCGCAGCAGCAGCTGTAGCCGCTCACGAATGCGGACATGCCGTTCAGCATGCCGAAGCATACGCCATGCTTGGCTTAAGAAGTCGTTTAGTACCTATGGTTCAGATAAGTTCTACTATTATGAACTATGCCAACATGATTATGTTGTTTGCTGGTGGTTTTTTGTTTTACAAAGGCAATGCAATGGGAACAACAGTATTGCTGGTGTTAATTGCTGCAAATATTTTCCTTACCTTGTTTGCGATGATTACACTTCCGGTTGAATTTGATGCGAGCAACAGAGCTCTGGCCTGGATGCGCAATACAGGAGTGGTAACAAACAATGAGTACGATGGAGCAAAAGACTCTTTAAAATGGGCGGCAATGACATATGTGGTTGCAGCTTTAGGAGCATTAGCTAACCTTATGTACTTTATTTCAATTTTCTTAGGACGAAGAGATGATTAATACAATCTTGAAATCAGGATTTTTAGTGTGCCTGCTAATTTTTAGCAGGCATTCTTTTGCCCTTAAACCTCCACAAAAAATTGTACTCGATCAATACGTGGAGGAGTCTATTGGCAAGAAAATGCAATCGGTTATTCCTGTTTACAAATATGCTGGAATGCCTCTCGAAGATCCGGTTAATAATGGGCAAGGAAATAAAAAACCCTTTGGTTATTTCAACGCTAAACTTCCGGACATGAGCGGTTACAGAGACACCAATTACTTTTATATTTATTTCGGTGGCTTAAGTCAGCGTAAAGACCTTCCGGGTTATGCACTAGGCATAGTTGCCAATAACGGCAGAGAATTCGGCAAACTCGCTACCATTTGGATTGACAAGAACCATAACCTCGATCTTAGCGATGACGGGCAGCCAGTGACATTAGATGAAAACATTGGTTATCTCGAAATCACTTTAAACAATCCAAACAATACACAGGCCCGCTATACGGTTTACATTTCAAGGTTTGAGATGAACAAAAACACAAGCTACAAAAACCTTATGGACATGTATTATGAAACGAATAGCGGCACTAAAAAATATGTTTTAACCGAATATAGCTTCAGAGAGCAGCGTATTAATACCATTGCCGGAGATTATAAAGATGAACACGATAGTTTCAGAATCGCAGTTAAGGATGTTAATTGCAATGGCATTTATAACGAAAGCGTCGACTATCTGATCATTGGTGATTATAAAACAACGCTGATGCCCGAAAATAAAATTGTGATTGAGAGCAAAGCGGGCAAGACCTTTTTCGAACGCAACGGCAAGAAATACCTGATAACTGAAATCAACAACATCGGCAATTATGTTATAATTCAGGAAGACGAAAATGCCAAATTAAGCAAGACCTTGTTTGTTGGTAAGAAACTAAAGAAATTCAAATATAAAACCCCTGATAAGGAAGCAAAGACCATATCAATTCGCAAGTTCCGAAAAAAACCGACCTATATATATGTCTGGAATTTCAGTCAGGATGCCTTTTCTAAAGACACGACAGCGCTTCGGATCATTGCGAGGGATTATGGCAATAAAATCAATCTGGTAACGCTCAACTACGGAGAAACACCAAAAGAAATAAGAGCGTTTATGATTCGCAATTCCATTAACTGGAGCATAGGATTATCGACTCAGAAAATCAATGATCAAATGTTTATTGAAAAATACCCCTTTGGTGTTTTAACTGAAAAACGCTTAAAAATAAAACAATTGAAAATAAGTCCTGAAGAATTATTAATATTGCTGCAAAATAACCGAATTTAAGATGGAAGAGCAAACTATTGAGTCTCCTCAGAAAAAGAGCAAAGGAAAAGGCGCTATTGCCTTAATTCTGGGCATTTTATTACTGGGGTCACTGGGCTCCAATTACTGGCTATGGGATAAAGAACAAAAAGCAAGTGCTACAGCAACTGCTAAAGTAGATTCTTTAAACGCATTATCACTACTGAAAGATAGCCTTTACAAAGCGATTAACGACGAAGAATTAAAGGTTTTTAATCTAAGAACCGAACTTTCAATGTATCAGAATGACAACGACAGCCTGAAAAAAATCATTGAAGAAAAAGAAGCAAAAATAATTTCTCTGAGAGCTATGGTGGGCTCTGGCGGAAGTCCGAAGAAATTAAGAGCCCTCAAAGACAGCATCAGCAGATTGTCTATGGAGAACAACGACTTTAAATCGAAAGTTCAGACCCTGCTAATGGAAAACGAAGACTACAAAGCCAAAATGCTGGAACAACAAAACCAGATTGCAACTCTGGAAGGACAGAAAAAAAACCTGACCGATAAAGTTACCATTGCCGCAGAACCAAGTGTGGGACCGGTTATTGTAACACCTATGTACCAGAAAAAAGGTGTTTATACCCCGATTTATAAAGCTAAAAAAGTAGAACGTCTTCAGATTACATTCGATGTAATGGGCAATAAACTAACTGAAAAAACAGTAGAAAAAGAATACATCATTCGTGTTATTGATCCGGATGGCATTGTTTTAAGTACCAGCAATAGCAAACTCAGCAACTCTGATGATGTTTTCACTGCAAAGCAGAAAGTAAGCTTTAACGGCTCTCAGCAAAAAATGAAAATCAATTATACTCAGAGTCCGGCCTACAAAAAAGGAAAATACAAGGTAGAATTAAAAGAAGGTGAAGAAGTGAAACAGAGTTTTAACTTCGACCTGCTTTAAAACATCTTACAAATCAATTTGATAGAGGGCGCTTAATTGCGCCCTTTTTTGTTCTATAGCGCTCATTAACTTTATATACTCCTGTCCGCCTGCCTTCTGTATTTTATGAGCACAGAGTTTATTAAAGGCCGTAAGATCTCTGATATAATCCTGGGTCACTATATTGCAGGAACTACCTGTAAATTTTTCGAATACACAATCGATGGCCATGGCATTAGGATGAGCACCATCCGACTCGAAAAATCTGTAATCTCTGAGATCCTCGTTGACAATTTCGTATGCCGGAAAATAATCCACGCCAGACATAGTATTTCTTAACTGATGGCATAGTTGAATAAGCAATGACTTACTGAGCAAATTTTCTGATACCCCATCTCTTAAATGTTTAACCGGAGAGACGGTTAATACAACATGCAGTTTGGGATATTTTGCCTGTAATTGCTGCAGAATACTCTGACATTCATTGAACATGATTGGCAGGTCGAGTAAGTGCTTGTGGAATTCGGTTTGTGGTATTTTATGACAATTGGCAACTACCCTGTTATCCGACTTCCTGAAATAAGCATAGGCAGTTCCAAAAGTTAAAAATAAATGAGAGGCTTCTTCAAGATCTCTTCTTAGCTGATGAAGCGCGTGATTCATTTTGTGAAGCGCATCAGAAACCGAAGTTTCAGAGAAGACCCCATGATGATAGATACCATGCCAGTAGCCATCGTGAAATTCAAGATCATCCTCGGCAAATTCTTTACCTGCAAGAAGTCTTTTAAATGGCTCGAGCACACTCAGCGGATTAAAGACTATCCCATTCGGCAATGCATGAACATTGATGTTTAATGCCTTTAGCTTATTCGCAATATGCTCAGAAAAACAAGAACCAGCAAAGATAAGGGTGTCGGTATAATTGACCGGCTTCAGTGCTGCAGGCACCTGCATGTTTAAGTTATATCGAATCATTTTAATAAAGTCTTTACAAATTCAGCTCTCATCTCCTTATACACGTCTTTCAGGGGTGTATCACCATTAGTCCCATAATTCACCAAGGTTACAAAAATACGATTATTCCGGGTCGGGAAATACTGTGCCTCTCCGCAATACCCTAAATCTCCGCCGCTGTGACCGACCCCGACATGCCCGAGATTGAGCTGTTTATATTGCTGAAGCAATCCTACTCCAATATCACCCTCTTCACCAGAAGGCACAAAGGTTTGCATAAGATCTATACTTGCCTGACTGAGCAATGTTTTATCAATGAACAAGGCCCTCATAAATTTATAAATGTCTGTCACATTGCTGTAAACCCCATTGAAACCATTTCCACTTCCTGTAATCAGATTCGATACATTAACAATAGAACCATTGTTATACAAATCGAAATATCCCTGTGCCACCTGGGCTGGAAGCTCATCATGGTAATGGTAATACGAATTCTTCATCCCTGCTTTATTAAACACCAGCTCTCTTAAAAGTTCGTGATGCGGGCGGGATGTGATGGCCTCTAAACACATTGATAAAAGCAAAGTATTGGTATTGCTGTACTCCGCTTTCTGTAAAGTGTCTTTGTAAGAAAATACAGCTGGTTTATTGTAGGCAAATTTTATCAGTTCTTTACCTGTCCAGTGTTTGTTCGGATTGTTTAATACCGCAAGATAGAAATCAGAATCAAAAATAATATCATAAATACCTGTTGTATGCTGCATAAGATCTCTGATTGTTACCTGATCTGCATTGTCAACTTTATTGACTATTTCTGCACTCAGCCATTGAGAGATTTTATCATCAATATTGATTTTCCCCTGTTCTCTTAACTGCATTGTAGCAGCCACTAAAAACATCTTCGTCATACTCGCCACCTTACTCACAGTACAGGGCTTAAAATCGATACCTTCTTTAATATCAGCTTTGCCTGCCGACCCAAGCCAGACGCCATTCTCATCTTCTATCAACACCGAAATACCGGGCAAACCCTGCTTGTAATATTTATCCAGTATGGCCTGATATAAGGCTCTGTCCGGATGTTTGTATGAGCTATCAGAATAATCGGCATTACAAACTGCTGAAGCCTTAACATCAGATTTCCTGCAGCCTGAGAACAGCACAATTAAAACAATTATAAAAAACAGATAATGTCTCATAATACTTTTTTACTTATAAGTGGCATGGTAAAACCCAGATGCAATACATTATATGGTAATAGCGGAACATAACCTGCAATAAATGGAGTTTGCAGCATGTTCTGATAACGGACAAATGCCCTGTATCCATTTTTACCAATAGCTTTATCTACTCCAACAGAAAGACTTAACATCCCCTGCGGACGGGAGGTAACGGGCATTGACTTCCATTCGCCATTTGCATCCTTTTTAAACTGTTGTGAACCTGGAAACATATGTAAATAACCTCCTCCCAGCGCCATCGTAACACCTACTTTCCCTACCTTTCTGCGATAGCCGAATTCAGAATAAAGTGTCAGGCTGTGTTGTATGTAACGGTGACTGAAGAAGGAAGCTTTAAAAGACTGCGACCAGCTATATTTCTCCCTTTCTTTCCAGTTAAAACCCGTCGACACCGTAAGTCCGGGATGAAATTGCGAATAAAACATTTTGGGAAACCCAGTAACAGGCTTAGCCGCTACATAGTTATTTAATGCAAAACCCACATATCTGAGAGGTCGCTTTGCATATGTTATTGCAGCAATCATCAGCAATGACAGGAGAACAACTTTTCTATGGTTCATAACACAATATTAAGTCATCCTTCCGAATAAAAAAATGCGCCAGGTTAGTTCTGTCAATGACCCCGGGTAAGGGTTCTGAGAAATTCATTTTTCTTATTTTTTGATATGATGATTTTACTGTTGTCACTCATCACTATAACACCTTCCCCATCGTATTTAACAAGCTCTTTCACTTTGTTAAGGTTAATTAAATGACTGCGGTGAACCTTATAAAACCGGCTTTGCTCAAGCATATTGTGGTAAAATGTAATATTCTTGGTAGAACTGATTTTTTGTCCTTTTTCAAGAAATATATCTGTGTAAGATCCATTCGCTTCAAACCTGAGTATCTCATGAATATCGAGAAACAAAGCCTTGTCATGACGATTAATGATTAAAAGATTATCCCGCATAGCATCTTCCTGAGAATGGATGCGCAACAGATGCAGATTGATAATGCGTTTCAGACAAACTCTTATTTCCTTTAATCGTATAGGTTTCGAGATATAGTCAAATGCATCGCTTTTAATGGCCTTCAAAATATGCTTTTCATCCTTGCAGATAATGACAAACTTTGCTTTCGGACCGAAAGGCTGAGACGACATAAATTCAAACCCGTCAAATCCTTGCATACTCACATCGATAAATACGATATCAATGTCGTGCTCGGCCGATTCGCGTACAGAGCGCCTTGGTGCACTAAAAACCCCAACAATATCAAGACTTGTAGCAAAATAGGTTCTGCAGATATGTAACAAAAGTTCGTTACTTCTCAGGTCATCATCAAGAATAATAGCTTTTAATTTTTTATTTAGTCTAGTCATATTTCAATAGTCATTTCATTTAAAAATAATTCCGAAAACACGAAACTAAAACCATTAAAATAACTCAATCAGTACAAAATCATATAAGTATGCAAGACATTGAGAGACAAGACTTTTAATTTGACTTAAAGTAAATTTTAGCACAATAAAGTCAATCTGACTTAAAAAAATTATACCAGCAAAGTAAAAATTTGCTTTAAATGAAAAGCACCATTACTGATATTAAAAAAGGCAGATTATTCTACTATCTGATCGATTTTCCAATCGCTGCCATACTTTTTTAATCTGACTAACACAATGACACTGGCATTGCTGTTTTCAGGATCGTCTAAATACACCCAGTAGCATAAGGGCATAGTGGCATGGACTTCAACTTTAATGTGACTAAGCCAGGCATCAAAAACATCCTGAGCATTAAAGAAAGGATCGTACTCTAATTCGGCGGTATCGAGATAAGCGATTAGAGACTGACTGCATGAAAGGTCTACCAGAGCATCTACCTGCTTGTAATCAACGGGCATTTTGAGATTGGCAGAAATATAGCCTGCATAAAAATCTTTGATAAAATCTTCAGGGGATGTTTGGACTGCAATGATGGTCGTGTCCCGATCTGTATTTCTGGTAGCTGCATCCTTACAGGCATTTTGAGTCGCCAATAAAAAGAAACAGAC
>JBJTNS010000248.1:0-9161 GCA_046074245.1 Chitinophagaceae bacterium
TTCCCACTTTTTATTTTTAATATTGATGAAGCCATCCTTGGTAAAAAGCATCCCATTTCTGGCATTTCTTGTAGGCATTACACAGTCGAACATATCGACACCAAGGGCAATACATTCGAGGATATTTTCAGGTGTACCAACTCCCATTAAATAACGGGGTTTACTGGTCGGAAGAATATCGCATACTACCTCTGTCAGTTCGTACATGATTTCGTGAGGTTCGCCAACGCTCAATCCACCGATAGCATTTCCGGGAGAATCCAGTTTAGCAACATATTCAGCGCTCTGCTGTCTGAGATCTTTGAAAGTACTACCCTGTAATATTGGAAACAGGGCCTGATCGTATCCATATAAACCTTCCGTTTCATTAAAACGCGCCACACAACGGTCGAGCCAGCGGTGTGTCATGTTCATACTTTTCTGAGCATACTCGTATGTGCTCGGATAAGGTGGACATTCGTCGAAAGCCATAATGATATCTGCACCGATCTGACGCTGAATATCCATCACATTTTCGGGCGTGAATAAATGTCTGCTTCCATCAATATGCGACTGAAACTTGGCACCTTCTTCGGTGAGCTTTCTGCGTTCAGCCAGTGAGTATACCTGATAACCACCACTATCGGTCAGAATTGGTTTATCCCAGCCAATAAATTTATGCAATCCACCCGCAGCCTGGAGCGTTTCGGTACCGGGACGAAGGTATAAATGATAGGTATTCCCAAGAATAATCTGAGCTTTTATTTCTTCTTTTAACTGACCCTGATTAATGGCTTTAACGCTGCCGATGGTACCGACAGGCATAAAGATTGGAGTTTTAATGGTACCGTGACCAGTAGTAATTTCGCCAGCTCTGGCTTTGCTGCCGGCATCTGTATGTTGTAACTGAAATTTCAATTGTGGAAGTGAAATGATATTTGAAACAGGCGTGCCTGAATGCGACTGATTGAACTGGAATAGATGTAAGGATCTGTGCTCAGCATATTTCCCAGGCTATTACTCATTTTTATTTCTGTAGAAATCAATGACCACAATCCGTAATGGTCGTACCCAAAACCCATTTCGTAATACAATGAATTGGCTTTGAATGCCACTATGGGTAAATTCGGACTTCGAATGGTATTTTCATTGCTTTGAAAATCGTGTGAGTAGCGAACACCACCCAAAACATAAAAACGGTGATTGCGGTGTCTGGTAGAATGGTGTTTTACAAGAAAACACTGGTTCAGAGAGACAGTTTCTGTTTTAGCAGTTTGCTGTCTGTCGCTAAAATTAAAGGTAAAATTTCTCTGAGAGAATTCGATCTGAGGCAAATAGCGCAGTGTAAAATATTTCCCGATTCTATAATCGACAATACCACCAAAATTTAAACCTGAAAAACCCTGAACACCAATACTTCTTACAGAGTCACGCTGGTAAAAGTCTTTCGCCAGAGTCACTTTTGCCTTAGCAAAATTAGGGGCAACAGAAATACCAAAGTGAAATTTTCTGGCATCGTCATTCGGTCGGTGCTCCTGTGCCGAAACTTCCAAAGTCAGAAAACAGACAATGGCAAAGATTATTTTTTTGTTGCCGTGTAAATACTGCATATACCAAAACTCAAAGCTTTCATGTTACAGTTGCTGAAACCAACAGACTGAAGATGGCTGATAAAATCGGCACCATCCGGAAAGTGTTTAACCGACTCAGGTAAATACGAGTAGGCCGAATTATTTTTAGAAATATAACGCCCCCATAAAGGCAATATTGTATTGAAGTAAAGATTGTAAACCTGCTTTACCGGAAAGACTCTTGGTTTACTGAACTCGAGAACCACCAGCATAGCGCCAGGTTTTAAAACACGAAAGATTTCAGCCAGACCCTGATCCAGGTTTTCAAAATTCCTGACTCCAAAACCTACAGTGCAGGCATCAAAGGTGTTGTCATCGAACAATAAACGTTCGCTATCACCTTTTCTGAGTTCTATTTTATCAGACAAACCGGCACCAGAAAGTTTCTTTCTTCCCATGCTCAGCATTCCCTCGCTAAGGTCGACCCCAATCACTTTATCAGGATTTAATTTGAGGCATTCAATGGCCAGATCGGCAGTTCCGGTAGCCACATCCAGCATGTATTTAGGATTAAGCGACCTGAGGTTCGCTACTGCTTTTTTACGCCAGATTTTATCAATACCAAGAGAAAGAAAGTGATTCAGAAAATCATAGCGACCAGAGATGCTGTCAAACATCTCCTCTACTTGCTGCTTCTTACTCTTTTCAGACGATTGTATAGGTTTTATCGCGGTCAATGGATATTTTAATTTAAATTTGCAGAATTGTTCGCAAAGATAATCCATTCATCCCATTATATAACATAAAATGAAAGCCGAGTTCAAAGGGTCGTATCCGTCCTTAAAAGTGATGCCTCAAGACAGGTTTAAAGAATTTGCCTTTATAGGAAGAAGTAATGTAGGCAAGAGCTCGCTGATCAATATGTTATGCGATCACAAAGACCTTGCTAAAACATCTTCGAAACCAGGTAAGACTCAGCATATTGTCAGATTTGAAATTGACAAGAAATGGTACCTAATCGATTTACCAGGTTATGGTTACGCCAAGGTTTCAAAGGATTCGCGAAAGATTTTCGGCGAAATGATTCAGGAATACCTGCTGGAAAGGGAAAACATGCTATGCGTGTTTGTGCTGATAGACAGTCGACTCGAACCTCAGAAAATCGATCTTGAATTTATGGAATGGCTGGGTGTGACTGGTATTCCATTCGCCATAGCTTATACCAAGACCGACAAATTAAAACCCTCTGAAATAGATAAAAACATAAGTCTTTATAAAGAAAAACTATTAGAAACCTGGGAAGAGCTGCCAGATATCTTTATCACCTCTGCCACCCAGAAAACCGGTCAGAAAGAGATCCTAAAGTTTATTGACAGAGTTCTAAAAACAGCACTTGCTGCCGAAAAGAAATAGTTTTAAAGTGTTTACAACAGCGTTTATCTAGATTAAATAATCTAGGTGCTTAGTATTTTAAAATAATCCTTAAATTCGCAGCTCGAAAAAAATTCAGATGAAAAAAATATCCATTATTGCATTAGCAGCCTTATTAATGGCTTCTTGTGGCGACAAAAAATCTGGCTCTAAAGTGGCCATGAAAACCGTTAATGATTCTTTCTCTTATGCATTTGGCGTGATTGTAGGCGCTGAGATGTTCAAACAAAACAATGTGAAAGAAATCAACTGGGACATTTTCAAAACTGCGGTAGAAAAAGCTATGGTATCTGGCGACAGTGGCTTAGCAATGAGCAAAGAAACCGTGTACAAAGTAATGAATCAGTACCTGACAGATGCTAAATATGGCAAAAATAAAACTGAAGGTGAAGCATACATGGCAAAAATTAAAAAAGAAGGCTTCACTCAAACTGCCAGTGGTTTAATGTACAAAAAAATTAAAGCTGGTAACGGTGTAAAACCAACCATTACTGATACAGTTTTAGTGTATTACACTGGTAAATATGTCAACGGAACCACCTTCGATTCTAACATCGGTCGCCCTGCATATAAAACAGCGATGAATTCAGGTGCAGTTGAAGGATTCCTTGAAGCATTAGCATTAATGGATGAAGGTGCAGAATACGAAGTTGTTATTCCATATCAGTTAGGTTATGGTAAAACTGGCTACCTGGAAAGAGGCATGGAACCATACCAAACCTTAATCTTCACCATCAAGCTTGATAGCATTAAGAAATAATTCCTTAAAAATATTCAGAGAAAACCGGTTATCAAGCCGGTTTTTTTTATTTATAAACATTTAATGATATGCTTTAAACCTTCTGGGTTTTTTAATATTTTTGCGACAGGTGAAATTTTCAGACATCCATGGACATAGCGAACTAAAAAAGAACATCGTTAATACGATTCGTCAGGGTCGTATTGCTCATGCTCAGCTGTTTATTTCCTCCGAAGGTTCTTCATCCCTGCCACTGGCTATTGCCTATGCTCAATATGCCTCCTGCCTCGACAGAGGAGAAGATGATAGTTGCGGTGTCTGCTCGTCTTGTATAAAATACAATCAACTCATTCACCCCGACCTGCATTTCACCTTCCCTATTTATGGATCATCTGAAACCTGCGACGATTTCATCAACGAGTTCAGGGAAACTTTTCTCGAAAATCCGCTCATGAACCTAAACGACTGGTTTAGAAGTCTGGATGAAGAGAACAAAAAGCCCAATGTCAACGTCAAGGAAATAAGAAATATCATGAGGAAACTAGCCCTCAAATCATACGAGAGCGATTATAAAGTTTCTATCATGTGGCTGCCAGAGTATTTTGGGAAAGAAGGAAATGTTCTCCTGAAATTACTGGAAGAACCACCCGAAAAAACCTTATTTTTACTGGTAACAGAACAACCAGAAAATATCCTGACCACTATAATTTCGAGAACTCAATTTATCAAAGTTCCGAGATATAGCTATAAAGATGTAGAAAATTACCTGATCAGTAAAGGCATTGCAGATGGCGATATTGCAAAAAATGCAGCCTTGATGAGCGATGGAAATCTGAACAAGGCAAGTAAACTGGCGACCGAAATCAGTGACCCTCAGTTTGACATTTTCAGAAGCTGGCTCTTAGATTGTTATCAGGGCAATATTGGCAAAATCATCAGCGAAATGGATCGCTACTCTGACAAAGGAAAAGAAGGATTGAAATTATTTTTCCAGTATGGTTTGCAAATGCTGCGTTCGGCGATGCTGATCAAGCACCAGGACTTAAGTGATAAACTTACTGCGACAGAACTGGAATTTGCAGGAAAACTCTCTAAACTGATAGAACTTGAAAGTTCTCAAATTATATACAACGCCTTTAACGAAGCCATCTTCGAGATCGACAGAAACGGCAGTGTAAAATTAATATTAATTAACCTATCTTTGAAACTTAAAAATAGTTTGAGACCAAAGGTGGTATCTCCGACAAATTAAATAAATAGAAACTCATGGGATGTGGAAGTTGCGGAACAACCGGTAGTTGTGCGCCAAGTGGCTGTAAAAGCAATGGCACTTGTAGCACCAGTGGTTGCAATAAATTAAACGTATACAACTGGCTTAGCGATACTGCTATGCCTGATAATTATAAGCCTTTCGATATTGTAGAAATTCGTTTTAAAGGTAGCAGAAAAGAATTTTTCAGAAATAAAAACGGCCTCGAACTCTATGCCGGCGACCCTGTAGTTCTCGATTCTGATATGGGATATGATGTTGGACACGTGTCTATCAGTGGCGAACTGGTTCGTTTGCAGTTAAAGAAACGTGGCTTGCGTGAAGACTCTGAAAACATCAAAAACATCCAGAGAAAAGCGACTGAAAAAGATCTGGAAAGATACAACGAAGCTAAGACTCGTGAAGAAAAAGTACTTGAGCGTGCCCGCACCATCGCATTGATGATGAAGCTGGAAATGAAACTCAGCGATATCGAAATTCAGGGTGATAACAAGAAGGTAATTTTCTTTTACACGGCCGAAGGTCGCGTCGACTTCAGAGAACTTATTAAACGTTTTGCTGATGAGTTCAAATTAAGAATTGAAATGCGTCAGATTGGCTACAGAGAAGAAGCATCCAGACTCGGAGGCATCGGCTCTTGTGGCAGAGAATTGTGCTGTAGTACCTGGTTAACCGACTATAAACTGGTAAATACTTCAGCTGCCAGATACCAGAATCTGTCTATTAACATGTTAAAACTTTCAGGTCAGTGTGGTAAACTGAAATGCTGTCTTAACTACGAACTGGATACCTACATGGAAGCTTTAGAAGAATTCCCTAAAGCAAAAACTGTAAGAATAGAAACTGAAACCGGTGTTGCTTACATGATGAAAACAGACATCCTGAAGCGCTTAACGTGGTTTGCTTACGAAGACAAACATGCCTGGATTTGTGTAGGTTTAGATACCATTAACGAATACCTGGAGATGAATGCTAAAGGGCAGAAATCACCAGAGCTGGTTGGCGAAATCATGGAAATAAAAGGTGGAAGTGACGATTTGGATATCCCAATTGCAGCAACAGATCTGGCCAACGAAGACATCACCAGATTAGACCACAAAAACCAGCAGAAAAAGAAAAACAATAAGAAAAAGAAACCGGGTCAGCCTCAGAATTTCAGAGACAGAGACAACGGAAATAAAGGGCCGAATGCAGAAGGTCAGACACCACGACCAAACAACAGGCCTAACAACCCGAATAATAGCAACCGTCCAGACAACCGACCAAATAACAGAAATAACAACGGACCAGGAAACGAGCGTCCGAATAACGACAGACCGAATAACGGCGGAGGCAACAGACCTAACAACAACAGGCCTAACAACAACCGACCAAACAATCCGAATAATAACAGACCAAATGGCGAGCGTCCTCAGCAGGAACGCAAGGAAGGCGACCGACCAATGAAACCTTACAATAATAACAGACCTCCAAAGTCTGACACACCAAAACCAAAAGACAATCCAGGCGAATAAACTTTGTGAATATCAAAGGGCTTAAACCGGCTGAAGCGATTGCAAAATTTATTTCAGAATACATGTATTCTGAACTTAAGTCTTTAGGTTTTAAACTGAACAAAGACTTAAGTATGGTGCGCAGCTTCGGCGATTTCAGGCACACGATTACAATTTCAAAAAACAAGTGGAATTACACGGATACTGTTGTCAGATTCAACTTAAGTTTCGGGGTAAATTCAAAGACCTTTAAGAAATGGTACATACAGTTTTACCATCCGGAGAACAAAATGTTTATTGACGACTCATTTGGAGGCGGCAATCATAACACACCAGGCTGGGACAATGATCCTCCGGGTGCATTAGATTATGATTTATTAGCATCAGACCACGACGACTTAGCTAAAAAACTCTGCAACAATCTGATCAATGTTGCTATACCACTCATGGAGAGACTATCAGATTACAGAGAATCCATTCACTATACGATAGACTGGTTTGGGATATATCCCAAGAAAATAGACATGTGTTTCCAGGCAGGCGACAAGCAACTGGCAAGCGAGTTGATAGAGAGATTCGATGCCTTTTTGCCGACATACAAAGGCAAGCGCAACGAAACATATCCTCAGGAAATTATCGATGCGATTGAATTAAGGAGGAGTTTGCTGGAGAAAATGGAGTAAAAACCCGACCTTCCAGGTTGTCAACCTGGAAGGTCGGGTTTTTTCGTAAACGGCTTTACCCCCGCTATTCCTCAGTTTTTTATAAATTACTTCAAACGCTTAATTTCAAAACCCCAAAAAAAGCTGCTTGTAAATAATTAAAAAACCACTTCATTTATCGGTAAAATGGTGTTTATTTTGCAAACAGAAGCATATGTTAACTTTAAACGCCATTCGCAACCAGACACAAGAGATTATAGACAGATTAGCCAAAAGAGGTATAGACCGTTCAGCAGACATTCAGGAAGTCATCCGACTCGACGAAGAAAAGCGCTCGAAACAAACCCTCCTGGAACAAAATCTGGCCAAAAGCAATACTCTGGCAAAAGAAATTGGCGAACTTTTTAAATCAGGTAATAAAGCTGAAGCCGACCTTAAACGTGAAGAATCCATACAGATTAAAGAAGCTTACAAGGTGATGGAAGCTGAACTGGCAGAGCTGGATAAACAGTTAACAGATAAACTCTACGAAATTCCCAACGCTCCGAGTCATGCCGTTAAACTGGGCCGTAGTGCCGATGACAACGAGGTGGTTTATGAATGGGGTGATGAACCAGTTTTACCAGCAGATGCAAAACCACACTGGGAGCTAACCTCTCAATACCAGCTGGTAGATTTTGAACTTGGAAATAAAATTACCGGAGCAGGTTTCCCTGTATACACTGGAAAAGGTGCCAGATTACAGAGAGCCCTGATTAACTTCTTTTTAGATGAAGCCTTAAAAGCCGGATACTACGAAATACAACCACCAATCCTGGTAAACGAAGCCAGCGGTATCGGTACCGGTCAGCTGCCAGATAAAGAAGGTCAGATGTACCACGCTACCATCGATAACCTCTATTGTATTCCTACAGCTGAAGTTCCTATTACCAATATTTACAGGGATGTCATTCTGAAAGAAGACGAATTACCAATAAAAAATGTTGGATACACACCTTGTTTCAGAAGAGAAGCCGGCAGTTATGGCGCTCACGTGCGAGGTTTGAACAGATTGCATCAGTTTGATAAAGTTGAAATCGTTCAGATTGCCCGTCCGGATCAAAGTTACGAGATCCTTGAAGAGATGGTTGACCATGTAAAAGGATTAATGACTAAACTCGGATTAAAATTCAGAATTCTTAGATTATGTGGTGGCGATATGGGCTTCGCCAGCGCACTTACATACGATTTTGAAGCTTGGAGTGGAGCACAGCAAAAATGGTTAGAAGTAAGTTCTACCTCTAATTTTGAAACCTTCCAGGCCAATCGTTTAAAATGTCGTTTCAAAAACAAAGATGGCAAAAATGAACTGGTGCATACATTAAACGGCAGCGCTCTGGCTTTACCAAGAATTGTGGCATCTATTTTAGAAAATTACCAGACAGAAGATGGCATCAATCTTCCGGAATGTCTGCATCCATATCTTGGATTCACAAAAATTTAATGAAACAATTTGCGCTGATATTGCTTCTATGCCTGACGGGACCGAGTGCAAAGGCGCAATTTAACCTCTGTGTGGATTCAGGAAGATCGAATCCCATGTTTCAGTGCAACGATCCATTTTACAATCCCGTATGTGGATGCAATGGCGTTACTTACCGCAATCAGTGTACTGCATTTAATCAGCATGGTGTCTTAAACTGGATGAGTGGTGTTTGTGCCGGTCTGGACGTCGACTATCTGCCAAATCCTGTTGGACCGGGCAGCGACCTCACCATCAACCTCTCCTATCCCGAATTTGTATACGGCAATGCCGACATCAAGATCATTGACATGTATGGCAAAACATGGGAGCAAAGAATACTGAACAACTTCAACCGCAGTTCCATTCAGATTGACATGAATACACTGATGACGGGGATATATTTTATCTCGGTGAGTGGGAATAACAATTTCCGGACGGTTAAAATTTTGAGTAAATTTTAGACCTTCCAGGTTGTCAACCTGGAAGGTCGTGTTTTTTCGTAAACGGCTTTA
>JBJTNS010000249.1:0-3203 GCA_046074245.1 Chitinophagaceae bacterium
AAAATTGATATAGCCGGCGAAAAATCAGGTATAACTGGCATGGAATTTCCGGTGCTTAATTACCTCATCTATCTGGTATCTTTTTTATTCGGGTATGAACACTGGTATGGCCGACTCATCAACCTGATTGTCTCGAGTTTCGGAATCTGGTATTTCTACCGCATCATTAACAAATACTTCAGAGAAGAAATTGCATTCAATGCTGGCATTGTATTACTCTTTTCCATCTGGTATACTTATTCACGAAAGATAATGCCAGACACCTTTTCTATGTCATTGATGATGGCCGGCTTATACTATGCTTTAAATTATCTGGAAGAAGGGCAGAGAAAAGATTTGATTCCTTCGATATTGCTCATCTGCATCGGCACACTGGCAAAACTCCCATCTGCTTATCTGCTGATTTTACTGACTTTGCCATATTTATCAGGCAATTTTGAACTTCGGCGAAAAGTCTGGTTGGGATCATTGATCAGTGCAGGGATGATTTTCCCGTTCTGGTTCTATTTTAAATGGGTGCCCTATCTGGAATCTGCCTTTGGGTTTCACCATTTTTTCATGGGCAAAAGCATGGCTACCGGTACAAAAGAGCTTTTAGAGCACTGGCCTGAAACATTGAGTAAATTTTACGACATCGCGATTAAATATATAGCCTTTGCCTTTCTGTTATGGGGATTGGTAAAAGCAATTTTGCTAAAAGAAAAACTATTACTGAGAATTTTTTGTATAGGCTTTTTGGGGTTCCTTCCTATCATGTTAAAAGGCGGCTTCACCTTTTATCACCACTCCTATTACATTATCCCTTTTGTTCCGGTGATGGCGCTGATGAGTGCATATGGCATAAGTTTGCTGCCATCAGTGCGCTGGACCACCATTGTGCTAATAGCTATCGGACTTGAAGGATTTTTCAACCATCTCGACGATTTCAGAATCAAACCAGTCAACAAAGCTGTACTTCAGCTTGAGCCCATTATGGAAACCATCAGTAGGCCTAACGACTTAATAGCCATTAACAGTGGCGCCTTCCCCACTCCCATGTATTTTGCCCACAGAAAAGGATGGGTAGCCTTTAATGAACAATTAAGTAATAAACAGTACATTGATTCTCTTAGTCAACTTGGTTTACGACATGTCATTATCATGAAACGCACATTTGGAGACAGTATGTATGTAAGATCTGACAGGAATCAGTGGTTTTTGAAATACAGAGATATCAATTTTGACATCTTTAGTATAGACACATCAGGGCTTAATAAATAACATCGCCAAACGAATGGTATCAAAAGAAACCGATTCGCCGAGATGCTGATGAATAGGAGTCATTAAGATTCTGCCATTTTCACCACGTATATCATCCCCTAATTCAATCATGGCTGTTTCAATTTTTTTAATGGTAGAATCATCCGGCTTAAAGGCTGATAAATCCAGATCGTCGTAATGTTCTATTAATTTAAGTATATGGCCTAAAACAGTACCTTCAGTGATATTGCGTTCTTCGGCAATCGTCTTAAGATCTTTACCCTCTTTGATAAGAGCCAGGGTTTTCTCGTAGGTTGTTGGTTTATCCGATTTAGACTTTATTGCCTTATTAATCGGTACCAGTTTTTTACCTTTCACGATAGGTTCGTCTGAGAAATCCTGATTCACTTCATCATCCGATTTAATTTTACGCGCTTTCTTTTTGGTTTTTTTGAGCATTTCCTGACGTGCAGAAGACTCTTTGCAAACCTTTAAGAACAGAGTAGCGTATTTTTCAAGTTCTTCTTCATACCATTTATTTTCGGCTTCGGTAGACAATTCTCTGAACCGTTTATCAGCTTTCAGAGCCAGAGGATCAACTTGCAAAGCCATGGAATTAAATCCGCTTAGAAATAAACTCTCAAGATTTTTCAGCCTGGAAAGCGCCACATAACCCTGCCCTCTTTCGAAGGTTTTACTAAGATCAACTTCGGCGGCATCGAGAGTCATACCCTGACTTTTATGAACCGTTATTGCCCATGCCAGGCGTAGCGGCACCTGTTTAAAACTGGCAAGTGTTTTACCCATATCGTCCTGAATAGACCAGTCTTCAGGAATCGCTTCAATGACATATCCACCAGAGATTTTAACCATTGGAAAACCATCCTCGCTAAAATCAACCACCTCACCCAAAGTACCGTTCATATAGCCTTTGTCGTAGTTGTTTTTAATAAACATCACCTTTGTTTTCAAACGCAACTCTAATATCACATCTGTAAGAACTGATTTAGAGAGCAGTTCACGCAACTTCTCGTTCCCTTTTACCTCAGCCTGAAAAACTTTGGACTTGGTTTTAAGGTGCAGTAATTTCTCAGTATTAATACGGTCGACATCCACATTATGGGTATAGAGTTTAGTGATAAATTCGTTTTTAGGAACATTATTTTTGAGGGCAGAAGTCAGCACATCCATTGTCGACTGATTAGGCATACCTGCTCTGATTTCATTGAGAATTCTGTTAAGAGAATTATCCGACTGACGAAACTGTTCGCTGATATAACAAACAACCGGAGAAGCTTCAAGCCAGGCATTAGACATAAAAGCAAACTTGTCTTTATTCTCCTCCTGCTGTCGACCTACTGGTGGCAACTGAAAGAAATCGCCGCAAAAAACTACCTGAATTCCACCGAAAGCCAGGGTGTTTTTTTTAAAAAACTTCAGGACCATATTAACCATTTCCAGTTGTTGTTTATGCAACATAGAAATTTCGTCAATAATAAGTACCTGCACCTGTTCGAGTTTATCGGTAAGGTACTTCTTGTCTTTGAGAGATTGGAGATCGCTAGGGCCGAAACTATCTTTCACACCAATGCCTGCCCATGAATGTATTGTCATACCGTTCATGTGAGTTGCCGCAATACCCGTCGACGCTGTGATAGCTACAGCAACATTATTCGACTTTAAATAAGAAATATACTGGTTAAGTACATACGTCTTGCCTGCGCCAGCCGAACCGGTAAGAAATACATTTTTACCTGATTTCAGGATGGCCAGAGCTTTACTCTGTTTCATCATAATCAATCATAAAATTAATGATTAATTACAAATCGCTCAGAAATTTTTATACCGTTTTTAACAATTGAAACTGTGTAAGTACCGTTTTGCAAATCGTCAACCATCACTTCGCTGATATCTGAACTAACGGACTGAACTTTAAGTGTTCTACCAAACATATCAGAAATTGC
>JBJTNS010000250.1:0-3995 GCA_046074245.1 Chitinophagaceae bacterium
GTTCTTATTTCATCTTCCACCTGATCACCACTCAGGGCATCCGCTTTTTTACCATTGATTCTTTGTTCGTATGCTCTTTCATAGAGATAGCGCACACCCGATTGAAGTTCGTTTTTTACATGTTTCAACGAGTACTTGTACGTTAGTTTTGATTCAGCTCCGATTACTTCAAAACTTCTGTTTCGGTGGGCATTCTGGTTGCGCATATAAATGGCAGAACCAGCGATACCTGTATCACCCCAAACTACACCAGATTTATTAGAAGTGGATTTAGACGATGAGAAGTCTTGTCGCTGCCAGTCTCTTGAAATGGAATATCCATAAACAGAGGTGTTTATTTTAAATGAAGCACTCTTTTCGTAAACATGAGAGACAGAAGCAGATAATCTTTTAATGGACAATTGATCATCCGGTGCCATTAAAACAAAATCATCATCGCCTTTATCGAACATCGACTGAGTGAGACCGATATATGTAGAATTAGACAATTCGTTATAGACCCCTATTTTAGCCATCAGGCTGGATTTTAGTCCCGTTTTCATGACTATTTTTGAAGAAAAATCGGTGATACCGAAACTTGCATAACCAAGCTGATTGGCCCTTTTATGAAGCAAGGTACTTGAGATTCCAGTATTTTTATAGGTATTACTATAAGACAGCAGTGCATTTGTTAATCCTCCAGATCCAAGCATTAGTTTAAGTTTACCTGATTCATTCTGAGTGGGATTAGCGGTAATATAATTAACAACACCACCAATGGTTTGCGGACCATAAATAATCTGACCACTTCCTTTCAGAACTTCAATACCACTCATTCGATCAATCACTGGCGAGTAATACATTTCAGGTTCACCATAAGGGTTCAGCGCAACTGGAATTCCGTCTTCGAGCACTAATACACCGCGACTCCTGTCTGGGTCTAAGCCACGGATACCTATATTAATACGCATACCCGCCCCCTCTTCATCCACCACATGCACACCTGCTACTTTTCTAAAAACTTCGTTAGCCGATAAGACTTGCATGTTTTTTATTTCAGTAGACATAATTCTGGAAGCAGCACCTGGCAAAGTGCATATTATTTTGTCTTTTGAGTGAACGATGACATTATCAAATTTTGTTTCAAGAGAATCTGCTTGCCAAACAGAAGGAATAGTATCGGTATTTTGCTGAGCCGCAACTGTGGCAGAAGTAAAAAACAGAAGCAGCATCCATTTATAGTTATTTAGAATCATTTTAAATAAAATTAGTGGTGCAATAATAGAACTTTGAAACTAATCCAACAAATCTATTTAGAATAATTCTAAATAAATTTTGCAATTAAATTCCTGTAAGATAAATACATTGATAAATAAACTATATCAATGTTTAAATGTATTTTTACAATAATATTGAGAGCTAATTATTTAACAGAAAAATCAGAATAAAGTTATATGATACTGGTCAATTTTCGGAATGAAATCGTCATTATTTCTGCTTTCTTGGCACTTTGGCGAGAGCTTTACAGACATTTTTAGCAATGATAGCTCTTCCAAACTGGTCGTAGTGCTCGGTAGTCCAGTTTTTTTCACCAAAGTGTTTACCGGGAACAGCTTCGAGGTTATCAATTACTACTGCACCTTTGCGAGTATAACGTTCTACAAGCATATCTCTGTTGTATCTCATTAAATCAGACAATTCTTTACCAACAAGAGAATCGGCCCATTGGGTGTTTTCGGAGAGCAGATTAAAATACACATTAATATTTTTCGATTTGCATACGGTTACAATTTCGTCGAAGTCGCGTATACGTGGATTGTTAAGTGTATCGATAGAAAAAGCGTATGCTTTAACATAGTGGTGAGCGAGACCTTGTTTTTCTTCATTGGTAGAACCATCAGGATTTAGGTAAATGATAGAATTTTTCCAGGTATTTACGGTTGAGAATGCCAGAGGGAAATTGGCCTTTATCTGATCATGTTCAAAAGCATCGAGCATTTTTTGATCTTGATATTCAGGAGCAGGGTTGTCGTAATATCCCAGAGTGGCACATAGTCTGTTATAAAGCGGGGGTGTTGAATAATAGAAGCAACGTGTTCTTAGCAGAGCACCCTCCTGAGTAGAGTAAATCCAGGGTTTATCAAATGACCGCAGGTTCATGGTAACCACTATATGTTTAACTCTGCTATTGGGATTTATGTGATTGATAACCGGAAGAAACATTCCGGCATGATAGGCAGGTACCTGAATACCACTTAATCGAGCCCCGAATAAGCTATCATTAATCATATCACTGATTGTGCGTTTGTCTGTATCTTCAGGAGCCACCCAATAGTTTGAGGATTCTCCAAAATACAGGACATCATTATGGTTCTGGTATTCGATCAGATTATAAAGCATTGGTCCCTGATCTTTTAGTTCTGGAATCCAGAATACTTTATTATAAATCCAAGAAGAGACAATCACAGTAGTTATTAATGCAATTAAACGAGGGGCGATATGTTTAAACGACCATTGCATCAGAATTTAAAATAGATGAAAGCCTGATATTCTGAACCACTCAGAGAGAGAATACAAAAGAGCAAAAAGCAATAGAGCGTCCAGCGCTGAACAGTTGAAAATCTATTACAATATTCATCAAATCGCAGGTTTTTGCGAAGTAGCTCGAGTACCCCGAAAATAAGAAGCAAAACAAAAATGAAAGCTTGAGTATCCAGTAAGCGCTCACCATCATTGATACCAAACATCCCTTTAATAACATCGGAAGCCTGAGACATATCATTTGCTCTGAAGAAAATCCAGGCAAATGCCACAGCAAAAAAAGTAATCAGAGATTTAAGAATACCATTTTTAATTTTAAGAGGTGTATATCTTTCTATTAAATAATAGGCACCGTGTAAAGCACCCCAGATAATAAAAGTATAGTTAGCGCCATGCCATAATCCACTTAGTAAAAACACCGCCAGAATATTAGCAATCCACTTAGTTTGACCCACCCGGTTTCCACCCAGAGGGATATAGACATAATCGCGAAACCAGGTGCTGAGAGAGATATGCCATCTTTGCCAGAAATCGTTAATACCAGCAGCCAGATAAGGTCTGTTAAAATTGTCCATTAAATTTATTCCAAATAATTTAGCGACACCCTGAGCGATGAGAGAGTATCCAAAAAAATCGGCATAAATTTGAAAAGCAAAAGACAAAACACCAATAAGATTCCAGTACCATATCCATTTACCTGGTTGATCGAACACCGAACTGACGGTGTATGACAGATTATCGGCTATCACCATTTTAACAAAAAAGCCATAGAGCATTAATCTGAAACCCGACTGTATATTACTGTAAAGAATACTCTGCTTTTGTTTGAGCTGATCATTAAGATGAGTAAATCGTTCTATCGGTCCGGCCACCAATTGAGGGAAATACGAAACAAAGAGGGCAAACTGTCCAAGATGTTTTTCTGCAGAGGCTCTTTTATAGTAGACATCGAGGGTATAGCTTAAAGTCTGAAATGTATAGAAAGAAATACCAACTGGCAAAGAGCGACCAAGAAAATCGATAAACTCTTTTACAGTCTGATGATCATGAGCAAAAGCCTGAACTGGGGCGGTGCTTCCGACAAAGAAATAGAAATATTTAAAGAAAAACAGAATACCCAGATTAATACTCAGACTCAGAGCCAGCCATCGTTTACGAACCGAAGGCACATCAGAAGCCTCAATTTTGAGAGCTGTAAAATAATCGAATACTGTAGAGAAAGCAATTAAGATAAGGAATTCCCATTTCCACCAACCATAGAAAACATAGGAAGCAATAAGGGCAAAGAGCCAGCGCCATTTGTGGGGCAGACTAAAAAAGCCGGCAAAAACCAAGGGTAAAAAGAGAAAGAATATCCAGGAATTGAACAGCACTTTTTTAGATAAAAGGCAAATCTAATCAAGTCTGTTATAAAAATACAAATTCGTTTGTTTATTTTTATCCATAGAAAAAATCTGAATCAGGTCGTGCAGAAC
>JBJTNS010000251.1:0-9203 GCA_046074245.1 Chitinophagaceae bacterium
CATCAAGCAAGCGTGAGGCCATGGACAAATTAGGCATGGATGCTGGAGTTAGAGTATTATTAAAAGTGAATAAAAAGTTCTGGAATAATGGTTCTAGCACGATATATACCGATGGCACTATAAGTCGTTTTGAAGTCATTAAATCTGACGACAGCAAATCACAATATGTCTTGTCAGCCAGTATTCACGGAGCAAAAGCAGAAACTACTTTAAACAACATGAGCGAAGCAGAGATAGTTCGTATGATAAAAGACGAATGGAAAGCTTCAATGAATGCAGATATTGCTAATTCTATTGTTGATTCTAAAGTAATTTTCTGGGGCAAAGAAGCCCATATTCAAGGCAGTTTCTCTTACCACAAAGTAGGAGGAAGTACAGAGAGCAGAGCCGAATTAGCACGTCCTGTAGAAAACAGATTGTATTTTGCCGGTGAAGCATGCAACACTGGAAACAATAGTGGTACAGTTCACGGCGCAATCGACACTGCTGAAACAGCTGTAAAAGCTATTCTGAAGCAGTTAGCATGAGATTATTGATTGTTGTTTCAGTAATACTTGTGGCATGTTCGACAACATCTCCAAAATCTGATACAGCAAACAATTACAAAACAGAAGACATCGTTGCCATTGGCAATGTTTTGGATACCCAGGTAAGTTCCTGGAACCTAGGAAATGTAAGGGAGTTTATGAAAGGCTACTGGCATTCAGACTCTCTGAGGTTCATCAACAAAAAAGGGATTAACTACGGATACGACTCCGTGGAGGCTAGATATCTACGCCATTACAATACTCCCGAAAAACTCGGCAGATTGAGCTTTGATCAGATTGAATACTTTGCTTTAGACGACAAACAGAGTGTATACAATGTTACTGGTAAATGGAAAATATCAGGCAAAGACAGCAGTGGTGGTTTCTTTTCTTTAATTTTTAAAAAGGTAGAGAAGGGTCAGTGGAAGATTATTACCGACCATACCTGGTAGGCCTTACAATTCACGTCTGAGAGCCTTTCTAAGCACATATCTCTCCTCAGCGAAGTCGCACAAACGGCCAAGTAACTCAGTGTAACCTACACCCTCCGCTTCCCATAATTTAGGGTACATACTTATATTAGTAAACCCAGGAAGTGTATTTACTTCATTCAGATAGAATTCATTATCGCTGACATAGAAAAAATCGACACGACTTAATCCTTCGAGTTGCAGACATCTATATGCTTTTAGAGCAGTGTGAGTCAGGAGATAGGCACTAGATTGTTCAAAATTCTCAGCTGGAATAATTACTTTAGTTTCATTATTGACGTATTTATTTTCGTAGGTGTAAAATCCGCTGTTAACAACAATTTCTCCTACACCAGATACTTCAGTTTTAAGATTACCCATCACAGCAGTTTCAACTTCTCTGCCCTTAATACCTTTTTCAATTAATATTTTAATATCGTAGGTAAAAGCGATGTCGATCGCCTTTTTCAGTTCCTCTAAATTATCTGCCTTCTCTACTCCTACTCCACTGCCCATATTGGCTGGTTTTACAAACAGAGGGAAACCCATTAGTTCGAGTTTAGCAAAATCTATATTATCTCCTTTAAAATAGGTAAACCATGGAGTTACCCTGATGCCATTTTGTTGAAGAATTGTTTTGGTAACATCTTTATCCATTCCAATTGCAGAGCCCAGCACACCTGGTCCGACATAGGGTCTGTCCAGATATTCAAGCACACCCTGAAGAATGCCATCTTCACCAAAGACACCATGAGCTATAGGAAAAAACACATCGACATTTAATGCTTGTTCAATATCATCTTTATATCGGATTGGCTGAGCATCAAAAGGCAGTAAGCAAAGTTTTTTGTGAGCGTCATTGCCAATGGTGATAGCATCCTCAAAAAGGGACTCACCTGGCAGGTGAAACCATTCACCAGATTTAGAAATACCAATAACAATTACATTGTATTGAGACTTATCTAAAGCCTTAAAAATATTTCTGGCAGAAACTACAGAGACCTCGTGTTCCGGAGATTTTCCACCGGCGATAATGGCGACATTTTTCATGTACTACAAAATTAGAATTAATATTCTTAATAGCGTTCAATAAATATCCACTTGATAAACAGCGTCTTTTTAATTTAAAGGACAGTTTTTATCAGCGGTTAATTCGCTTTTACAGAAGCATACGCTAAGAAAGCCATCAAACCACATCCGGTTTCAATGGCATCTTCATCAATATCGAAGGTATTAGTATGAACGGCACTTACAATACCTTTAGATTCATTTCTGGTTCCTAAACGATAGAAGCAAGCCGGAACGGTCTGACTATAGAAGGCAAAATCTTCAGCGGCCATCCATATATCTAAATCTTCCACCTGATCATCACCCATATAATGTTTAGCAAAACCGATGATATCAGCTGTCAGTGACTCATCATTTTTAAGGAATGGGTAACCATTTTCGATGCGAACATCCGCTTTAGCGCCGTACATTTCGGCAGTATTAACAGCAATTTTTTCAATCAGAGTTTTACACTCCGCGCGCCAGTTTTCATCGAGGGTTCTCAAAGTTCCTTCAAATGAAACACTATTCGGAATGACATTGGTGGCACCGCCATCAGAATTGATTTTACCAAAACTCAAAACAGTTGGAAGAATTGGTTTAGCCTTTCTGCTAACGACCTGCTGCAGAGCAACAATAATCTGCGCAGAAACAGCTACAGGATCGATACAAAGATGTGGCATGGCGCCATGACCACCCTTACCATGTACAGTGATATAAATCTCATCTGTGCTGGCCATGTATAAACCTTTTCTAAAACCCACCTTTCCTGTATTGATAAAAGGCATTACATGTTGCCCAATGATAGCATCTACTTTAGGATTTTCTAAAACACCTTCTTTAATCAGGATGCTTGCACCACCTGGCAATTTTTCCTCTCCAGGCTGAAAGATCAATTTTATATTTCCATCAAGCTGATCTTTTATTTCAACTAAAATTTTTGCTGCACCCAGCAAAGAAGAAGCATGCACATCATGGCCACAGGCATGCATAACACCCGGAACTGAAGAGGCATAGTCAACCTGATTAATTTCCTGAATAGGCAAAGCATCCAGATCAGCTCTGAGGGCGACAGTTCTGTTAGATTTTCCATTACCATATATCATCGCACAAACACCGGTCTTACCAATTCTTGAAGGCTTTAAACCCAGTTCGCTTAAATAGTTTTCCACTAGACTTGCGGTATTTTCTTCCTGGAACGACAGTTCAGGATGCTTGTGAATAGTATGTCTTATTGAAATTATTTCTTCCTTTATTGAATTTGCAATTGATTTAATGCGGTTTTCCATAGGTATACTTGAGAGTAAATTTGAATCAGTCGTAAAAATTCCTCAAATTTGCACTTTTAAATGAAAGCAGCCAAGAACTTTATTGTATATATCGCAGCAAGTGCCTTTTTAGTGGCATGTGGATCTGATAAACAAACACCACAAAAACTAGACAGTACCACTAAAGATTACTTTGAAGTAAAAAACGGATCTATATACGTTTTTACTGAAGTTGGAGACACTAGTATCAGTACAGTATACACATCAGAGTCATACATCAACACCCAGGCCAATCCTGATATTGAAAACAATGAGATTATGACATATAATCTTGTTTCTCCTGGAAATGCCACTTATACCATCAGATGTGAGTCTGGCGGAGCTCAGTTTAAAGACAGGATCGCTCTTATAACACAGAAGAATGACACATTAGTGGTAGGACCAATCGTGTTTAATTTAGGAGGTACTTTTACCACTGGTATTAACAGTTATGACAGTGCAGTATATTATCCAACATATACAATTAATGGTCGTGTTTTCAATAATGTAGTCAGAGTTAAACCTTATCAGAACATCCGATATACAGAAGTATTTTATGCTAAAAATATTGGTCTGATTGGCCGAAGAGAGAAGAACAACAAGTTCTATTATCTGAAACGCGAGAGAATTATCAAATAGTACTACCCTATTTTATCCAGTGCCAATTCAAGAGCCAGATGAAATTGTTCATCTCTGGTCATAAACGAATTATCAATAATTACGGCGTCACTGGCTGGTTTAAGCGGACTGTTAACACGGTTTGAATCGATTCGGTCGCGTTCATTCAGATTATTCAGCACTTCTTCATAACTGGTTAATGAATCTCCTTTTGAGCGCAATTCATCTAAGCGACGCTGGGCTCTGATTTCTGGTTTAGCCGTCATAAAAATTTTAAGTTCAGCATCTGGAAAAACAACAGTACCAATATCTCTGCCATCCATTACAACAGATTTTAAGGCACCAATTTGCCTTTGTTGTTCAACCAGAAAACTACGGACAGCATCAATTTTACTAACTGGACTAACGAGATTGCTCACTTCCATGCCACGTATTTCAGATTCTATATCTACTCCATTAAGCATGGTTCGATAGATATTGTTTTCAGGCTGATAGTTAAACGAAATTGAAAGTGAAGGTAAATGTTGGGTAACCGCTGAAACATTATTAATATCAATAAAATTATCAAGCAGACTATAGGTTACGGCCCTGTACATAGCTCCAGTATCAATAAAAGTATAATGCAGAGATTTAGCCAGAGCTTTGGCGAGAGTGCCTTTACCACAGCTTGAGAAACCATCTATTGCAATATTAATTTTCCTTGACAATATTAAATTGATTGGGCGGACTGAAAAAGGGTTCCGATATAATTCAACACAAAATCAGCTTCTTCAAAAGTATTATTTTTTCCGAAAGAGAGACGAACCGGAGCGTGGTCAAGATTTTTACCAATTCCTCTGATAACGTGTGAACCTGTATTACTTCCGGAGGTGCAAGCGCTACCACCAGAAATAGCAATTCCATTCAAATCGAAATTAAACAGCAGCATTTCGTTAGCCAGTTCTGGAGGAAAAGCTAGATTCAGAACTGTATAAAGACTTTGACCTTCGGCATCGCCATTAAACTTTACTGTAGGGAATCTCAGTTTTACCTGATCGATAATATACGATTTAAGATTTTTGATATGTTCTGATTTTGTTGACATATCACGGTAAGCAATTTCCATAGCTTTAGCCAAACCGACAATACCATAAATATTTTCAGTTCCTGCTCTTAATTCGCGTTCCTGTGAACCACCTGTGATCATAGGATGAATTTTAATGCGCTTGTTATGGTAAAGAAAACCAACACCTTTTGGACCATTGAATTTATGAGCCGCACCTACTGCAAAATCGACATCCACTTGCTGGAAATCAAAGCTGTAGTGAGCCATTGTTTGTACGGTATCCGAGTGAAACAAAGCATTGTACTGTCTGCAGAGCTGAGATACCCTTTCTATATTGAGCAGGTTTCCTACTTCGTTATTACCATGCATCAGAGATACCAGTACATTAGTGTTTTGCGAGAGCAGCGATTCAAGATGATTTAAATCGACATGACCATCGGGTAGCAGATTAACATGGAGAAGTTTTACCAAGCCATTATTTGCCAGTTCTTCTACTGTATGAGAAACGGCATGGTGTTCTATCACAGAAGATATTATAGTTGTAACTCCGAGATGATGAACGGAGCCTCTTATAGCCATATTATCAGCCTCAGTTCCGCCAGAGGTAAAGGTAATTTCTGCGGGACTAACATTAAGTAATTTTGCGATAGTTCTGCGACTATTTTCAAGATGTGCTTTAACCTTTCTACCATAAGAATGGGTAGAAGAAGGATTGCCGAAATCATCTCTCATTACCGGAATCATTGCATCTAATACTTCCGGATCTAGAGGGGTTGTAGCGGCATTATCAAAATACACTCTCATATTACAGTTTGTTGTAGTGGGTACAATAGCCCAGGATTTTATATAACAGTTTAGCCAGGTTAAATTGGGTAAGGATTTCTGATTCTTTAGGGGCACATTCAACGATATCGAAACCGATGATTTGTTTCTTTTCTGCTACTTTACGCATCAGTTTTAGTCCCTGATGCCACATTAAACCACCCGGTTCAGCCGTTCCAACTGCTGGCATAACGGAAGGATCAAAACCGTCGGCATCGATGGTGATATATACTTTATCGTTTAATTTGGATAAAACTTCATCCATCCATGCATCATTATCCTGTATCATGTGAGCATACCAGGTATTAATAAGAGGTGAAGATTTAATAAGATCGGCTTCCTGTTTACATTGAGCACGAATACCAACCTGGCAGATTGGTAGTCCAAGATCGTGTATTCTGGCCAGCACACTTGCATGGGAGTATGGATTATCGTGATATTCAAGACGCAGGTCGGAGTGTGCATCTATTTGCAGCACAGAGAAATCAGAATATTTGTGCATGTGAGCTTTAACGAAACCTAGCGATACGGTATGTTCAGCACCGAGAGAAACAACAAATTTATTATTATTGATATGTTTTAGCGTTTCAGTTTCAATAAAGTCAACGGCATCTTTGTCTACTTTACCGTCAAAATTCATTGATTCTACCGTAGCGATACCTATTTTCTTGTAGGCTTCCTGATCGGTTTCTTCGTCATAGAATTCAACGAAGTGAGAGGCATCGATGATAGCAGCAGGACCAAGGTTACTGCCTTGCAGGTATGAGGAGGTATGTTCGTAAGGAGCCGATTGAATAACTACTTTAGAAGAATCATATTGATAGAGTTCGGTTTCGGTAATGCCGAGGAAATTGTTATCAGATGTTAAAGCTTGGGACACGATTTTTAAAATTGGGTTTGTAATTAAATATTAAATCGCAACCCAAAAATTAATTCAAGTTGCGATTTAGGTTGATCATTGTTTGATAAATTATTTTACTCTTTCTACGTATTCGATAGTTCTCAGGTCGATTTTAATTTTATCGCCGATATTAACGAAAAGAGGCACCATAATATTTGCACCTGTAGAGACAGTTGCAGGTTTAAGTGTGTTAGTTGCAGTATCCCCTTTAATACCTGGTTCGGTATAAGTAACTTCTAGTTCAACATGTGTTGGAGGTTGAGCACCGATTGGGTTATCGCCTTCTTCGAAAGACACCAGAACAGTCATACCTTCAATCATAAAAGGAGCAGCATCACCGAAAAAGTTTTCAGAGATGTTGTATTGTTCGAATGATTCGTTATCCATACAAACCAGAGCTTCGCCTTCTTTGTAGAGGTATGCTAATTCGCGCACTTCAACTCTAACAATATCAACTTTTTCGCCAGGGTTGAAGCGGTTTTCAACCGATTTGCCGGTTTTAACATTCTTCATTTTACCTTGATAAAAGGCTCTTAAGTTACCTGGTGTTCTGTGTATATACTCAATAATTTGAACTAATTCGCCATTGTGACGGATAAACTGACCTACTGATAAATCTGATGCTGTTGCCATAATAAATAATGATGCGAAAATAAACTGAATAGACTATTTAAACAAGGACAAAGACATTGAAATTATTCACTGTTTTGCACTTGTAGTTTTATTTAACTTGATTAAATGCCGCTTTTATAGCTTTGTAATTTCGGGCATTCTGACCGAAAGATACTGTAGCAGGTCGGTTATGAAGGTCGCACACCGAGTTATACAGTACAGATTCGCCAGTATTGATGATGGTGATCAGAGTACCCCAGTTAAACCATTTAAAAGGCGTTGTGCAAACAAGGTAGTTCTCCCCTTTTGCTTCGATGATCCAATTCATAGACTCAGCAAGATTCTGGCAGGTAGAATGAAAATTGTCATTAGACAATTCAATGACAGACTCGGACATTTGCAACCTGGTATACTGAACGATACTATATGCCAGAGAGAAGAAGAAAGCGAATTTAAGCACAGAATTTTTAAGGCGACTTATTTCTGTTTCAGAGAGATTATAATATTTGGCGAAAAGAAAGGTAGCGAGAATAGAAATAAGTGGAACGATAACAACAAAAAAGTAATGAAATACAAATTGTTTTTTTGTGAGAAATCGACGGCGATTAGAGATGGTATCAGAAATCCAGTTAGACATAGCTCACACAAAGATGATAAAAAGAATCTGAAAATCAATACAATTAAGATAAGTTTGAATTAATGGACTATATCGTATATTGTATTTAGTCTATTAAGCTATGTCTGAAAATAATCTAACTTAATTTAAAGGAATTACGTTAACAAAAGGAGAATAAGTAAACAATTAAAACAAGTAACAAGCTAAAAATCAGTTGACTAGTAGTTATTCAACCATTCTTTTGCTTTTTCAACATCGGTAAAAAAACGAGTTGGGTATTTAGAATCAATGAATCGTCTATAGAAATTGATGACCATTTTTTGGTAGAGAGAGTGAACGACAATAGCTTCAGCTTTGACAAATTCGCCAATGCGTTTAGCTTCTTCCATACCGAACAATCTTGCATCTTTAGTAATCTCGGTTCTTCTACCCGTAATGATTAATTTTTTATGGGCATTATTACCTGTTAGCTGATGTAATTGATTAAAAGTATTTTTAATTTCTTCGAGACCAATCACAGCATCAGATTTAAAGATCACTTCAACGGTAGAATCATCTATTTTCTTCATAGAGTCTACAATTTCATTTTGTATAGTCATATTGTGTAATTATTCAATTTTAGTTATAATAAGTTTCTTAAACAAATGCCATTCCAAAAATAGAATTTTTTTCTCTTGAAACAGCATTAAATTATAAGTCAGCTAAATTAAATTTTCGGGCATAAAAAAACCTCCATGTATTAGATGGAGGTTTTTATCAAAATGTTGCAATTATTAGTTAGAAGTGGCAGTTTCGCCTTCTTCTTTAGAAGCCATTAATCTTTCGAATTCTTCTTTAGAACCAACTACGATATTATCGTATTGTCTCATACCTGTACCAGCAGGGATAAGGTGACCAACGATAACGTTTTCTTTAAGACCACGCATGAAGTCAACTTTACCGGCGATAGCGGCTTCGTTAAGAACTTTAGTTGTTTCTTGGAATGAAGCAGCGCTCATGAAACTTCTGGTAGCCAAAGACGCTCTTGTTATACCTTGAAGAACTGCGTCAGCGGTAGCAGTAACAGCATCTCTAACAAGAACCTGTTGTTTATCCTGACGTTTTAGAGAGCTATTTTCTTCTCTAAGTTCGCGAACAGAAACGATTTGACCAACTTTTAATTTATCAGAATCGCCTGCATCTAGAACTACTTTACGATCGAATATCCAATCATTTTCCTGGAACAATTCCCATTTCTC
>JBJTNS010000252.1:0-7244 GCA_046074245.1 Chitinophagaceae bacterium
GATCAGTTTCTCTTGCAGAGATACCGTTTCAAGTTCTCTCAGACCTTCACGGAGTTCAGGAAGGATATAAGGTAGGTTTAATGACTGATAGAGTGTTTCTTCAGAGTCAAACTGAGTGCTGACATTATTAAAGCCAATAAGGTTTAAATGAGTTTCGGTAGCAGTATGGCGAAGTAAGTCGTTGCCCCAGGTATCGTATGACGATTTGAAAAGATTGATGGTTACGGCTTCCAGATAGAGTAAAGTATAATAATCGTCTGAGCAATCTACGAGTTCAAAATTTCCATTGCATAAAGCTTCGGAGATGGATTCAAGTTTATCTGCTACAATCAGATAGTCAATGCTATTGACGATATCGTTCAGACGACGGAAGTCGCCGCAAACTTCGAATTGAAGCACCTCGTAATTGTTTTTAAAAAAGTCGTCTAAGAATTCGACGATAGGTTCCATTTTGGCCCAATGGAATTTGCCTTCATTGCTGAATTTGAATTCGATATCAGACAGTATCTGGGCTTGTGTTTTAAAGCCGAAACCTTTAATTTCTACCAAACGGTTTTCGCGACAGGCGTCGAGAAGTTCGGGGATAGAGGTGATTCCTACTTGTTTCCATAATACTTCCACTTTTTTTGGTCCCAGACCCTTGACTTTTAAGATGTCTATCACACCAGCAGGTGTCTGACTGATGAGCTCGTCAAGTTCTTTGAAAGAGCCAGTCTGAGTGATTTCGTAAATTTTAGGGGCAAGACTTTTGCCAATCTGAGGAACTTTATACAGGTCTTCTTCGGACATTTCTGCCAAAGGTTCACCAATTTTTTTAATGTTATAAGCAGCACCTGCGAGGGATTTTACTTTGAAAGGGTTGCCATCGTGAAGTTCGTATAACCTGGCATACTGCGTTAGTATATCCGATATATCTCTGTTGTCTAACATAGCCATTTGGCTGTTTGTATTTAAATAATTTTAGAAGTCAGTTCTTTCATTACCCTTCTGGCAGGGGCATTTTTGTATATGATATCGAAGACTGCGTTGAGGATTGGCATATCTGCCTGAACATTTTCGTTGATTTCTTTCATGGTTTTAGTAGCATAAAATCCTTCGGCAATCATGTTCATTTCCATTTGTGCACTTTTAACAGTATAGCCTTTTCCCAGCATGTTTCCGAAAGTGCGGTTGCGACTGAATTGAGAGTATGCTGTTACCAGCAAATCACCTAAGTAGGCATTCTCTTTGACATCGCGATGGATTTGATGTCCAGCTTCCAGGAAGCGCTCAGTTTCGCGGGAAGAGGCAGAGACTAATACCGACTGGAAATTGTCGCCATAGCCCAGACCATGACAGATACCGCAAGCTATGGCATAAACATTTTTAAGGACAGCAGCATATTCGATACCGTAAATATCTTCGGTTGTTTTGCAGAAGATATAATGGCAACTAAAGAGTTCTGCCATATCGTTTGCAAAGCTGTCTTTTGTTGAAGCAATGGTTAAGTAACTGAGTTTTTCCATGGCTACCTCTTCTGCGTGGCACGGACCACTAATGGCGCAGATAGCATCAGAAGGCACCGACCATGAGCCCTCAAAATAGTGACTAATGATCTGGTGTGTATCAGGATTTACCCCCTTCACGGCAGAAATTATTAATTTGTTTTCGAAAGCATTTTCAGGCAGTTGTTTCAGAACTTCGTGAACAAAAGCTGAGGGAACACCAATGAGGATGATGTCATTTTTCAAAACGGTATCTGAGAGATTATCAGATAAACAAACTTTATCCAGGTCGATGCTAACATCGGTCAGGTATCTGGGATTATGACCAAATTCGCGTATGAAGGAGATGTCTTCGCTATTCCTCAACCACCAGGTAATGGATTTCCCCTGTGGATTGTCGCAAAGAATTTTGATTAAAGCGGTTGCCCAGCTGCCATTTCCTATGATACCAATTTTTCTCATCTTCAAATGCGAAAATACAAGTTTTGCTAAACAATGCTCTATTTTTTTATGAGATTATCAGCATTGCTGATCATAGTAAAAAGAAATTAATCGCAATAGTAAAGCTTTTATTAATATTGCATACTTGTTAAAAATCGATAAAATACAGCATGCAGGTATAGATGGAGCAGTAAGTTTGCCAGGCTCAAAAAGTATTGGTAACAGATACTTGTTGATGAAAGCTGTTGCAGGCTTAGAACTCGACTTTGTAAATTTACCTGATAGTAACGATATTAAAGTATTTAAAAGATGTCTTGATTCAGATATTGGTGATTGTTTTTTTGAAGATGCTGGCACACCGCTGAGATTCTATCTGGCATATGCAGCTCTGAGAGGGAATGATGAGAGAGTGATTGATGGATTTGATCGGTTGAGGGAGCGGCCAATACGGTCTTTACTGGAAGCACTCGAATCCTGCGGAGCGAGATTTAAGTTTCTAAAAGAAGATTATAGCCTGCCTTTGATGGTAGTTCAAACGCTGGACAAGGACACAAGAGAGTTGACAATTTCTGCAAATATTAGTTCACAGTTTGTGAGTGCACTGATGTTGATTGCTCCGTATTTTAATAATGGTCTGACGATAAGATTGTCAGGAGAAATGCGTTCTGCGCCGTATGTTGAAATGACCAGAGCATTGATGAGTAAGAATGGGGTGAGATGCGAGTTTAGAGAGTCGGTAATTGAGGTAAGTGCAGGACAGTATGTATTTGAATCGATAGAGATAGAATCTGACTGGAGTGCAGCTGCATTTTTTTATAATCTGATGGCGGTAGGCAGAAAAGGCGAGATTTTATTAAAAGGATTATTTCCAGATTCTATACAGGGAGATAGCAGGGTTGCGAAGTATTATGAGGCATTTGGAATTCATACCAAGTATATAGAAGAAGGGGTAAAAATTACTTATGTTGAGAGAGATATTGATAAAATTGAAATGGACCTCAGGGATACACCAGATATGTTTCCTGCACTGTGTGCCACTGTTGTATCGTTAAGGATACCATCTGTTTTCAGTGGCATTCGCAATTTAAGGGATAAAGAGAGTGACAGGGTAGAAGCGATGGAATTTAATGCCAGTCAAATGGGAGCAGTACTGACGATGCAAGGGGATGATGTTTTAAGCATTGGCTTTGAGGATGGTCCCAAAGAGAGCATTCGGGTGAAAGCGTATGGCGATCACAGAATAGCAATGGCATGTTCAGTTTTCGCCTTGAATACTGAGGTAATAATAGATTCTGAAGACGTAGTGTCTAAATCATTCCCGGCTTACTGGGAGGAGTTCAATAAGTTATATGGTGACTTCGCCAAGAAAGTCTCTGAATAGAGGCATCATGGTGTTGGAGTCCTTAATTTTATCTTCGATTTTATGTTCGATGATGTATTGAATTAAAGCTTCATTTTTGAAGCCTTGAGCAAGGGCGTAACTGTATGGCGAGGTAGAGAAACTCACAAGGCTATACTGACTACGGTAAATATCAGGATAGGTTTCAGAGAGTTCTTGTTCAACTTTTTTGAAGTGCATAAACGCTGGTTGTCCAACGAGGTCGCGCATTTCAACAAAGTTTTTACAGGCCAGATCAGCGATAGCATTAGCGTTAACGATTCGGGCTTCCTGATATTTCTGAAGGATGGTGGTCCAGTCAGGGTAATAGGTTTCGATTATTTCATCCAGTTCACTAACATCTTCAAAGCTGCAGTTCATTCCTTGTCCATAGAATGGGATAACAGCGTGAGCGGCATCGCCAATGAGAGCAAAGTTTTTATATACCCAAGGATTGCATCGAATAGTTGCCAGATTTCCGGTAGGATTATTAAAGAAATCTTCAAGATAATTAGGCATCATACCCATAGCATCAGGGAAGTAGTTTTCAAAGAAAGCAGTAACATCCACTTTTGATTTCAGGTTACTGAAACTTTTTTCACCGTCATAGGCAAGGAAGAGAGTACAAGTAAAACTGCCATCCGGGTTAGGCAGTGCTATCATCATGAATTCGCCGCGGGGCCAGATGTGCAGGGCGTTTTTTTCAATCTGGAATTCACCATTTTTACCGGGAAGAATTTCAAGTTCTTTATATCCGTAGTTTTCGTAGGTTTGAGAGTAGTTGAAACGATTAGTTTTTTGCATTTCAGAGCGAATTGCAGAGAATGCGCCATCAGAGCCAAACATAATATTGGCTTCTATGGTAATTTTTTCACCTTTATCATTTTCAAGCACAGCTGTATTGATATTGAGGTCGACATCAACGCATTTATGATTGAAGAATAGTTTTACATTATCGTATTCATCTGCCAGTTCAAGAAGTTTAACATTGAGACCAGATCTTGAAACCGAGTTAATAAACTGACCAGATTTGCCGTAGGGCTGGTAATTAAGTTCACCTTTAACGCTATGCATCATTCTACCGGTCATCGGAATTGCATCCTGAAGGACTTTTTCTGCCAGCCCAACTTTTTTTAGGGCTTCTATACCGCGTGTAGAGAGTGCGAGATTAATGGATCTTCCGGCTTCGGCCTGACCTTTTCTGATATCACCTCTACGTTCATAAACTTCCACCTGGAATCCACGTTTTGCGAGGCAGATTGCCAGAAGTGAGCCGCTGAGACCACCGCCTATGATTGCAATTTTTTCTTTCATGATGTTATAACTGCAATATTAGGGAACTTTTGGATAAATATAAAGTTGTCGGACACCTTCCAGGTCTTAGACCTGGAAGGTGTTGTATAAAAAACAGTGCGCCAAAAAGGAAAATACCAATTTCAAAAACTATTTGCACCTCTTAACATAGCTTGAAGCTCAAATTAATAATTCAGTTGTACCTTAGCATATCAATTCAATTTATTATGGAGTTTAATGCTGTATATCACGTCTTTAACCACGCTAATGGTCGCGAACAATTATTTTATAGTTACTATTCCTACAATCTGTTTATGCAGAAATTTGAGGAGTATATTCTACCTGTTGCTGAGGTATATGCTTATTGTCTGATGCCAAATCATTTTCATATTTTACTCCGTATTCGGCCAGAAGAAGAAGTGGCTACAGCTTTGAAAGTATGGACTGAAACAAAAGTTCAAAAACGAGCTAAACGATTGCGTCGCAAGACTCTTGATAATAAAAAAACAATGTCGTCAAAAGAATTTGTTTCAAAAAGTTTTTCTAATTTTTTTAATTCTTATACGAGGACGTCTAACCTGGTGTTTAATAGGTATGGAAGTATGTTTATAAAAAATTTCAAACGAAAAATTGTTGATGAGCCTTCTTATTTTGCCAGAGTTCTGTTCTATATTCACCATAATCCGGTTAATCATCGGTTTTGTACAGCGATGGAAAAATGGAATTGGAGTTCATATAACGCGTATTATAAGAAGAGAAAGTCTTTTGTTTCAAAGGATTATCCAATAAGCTTCTTTGGAGGTTTAAAGCCCTTGATTGATCATCATAAAGAATTGGCGGAGGCAAGCAAAAAAGTGGAAGATCCGCTTGATTATTTGCCATCGGAATATGCCTTTAAAAAGAAGTTTTGATTAGCACCTTCCAGGTCTTAGACCTGGAAGGTGTCAAGTTTTTTTTATTTACCTTTGCCCCTCATGATCTCCAAAGCTGTCTCTATCATCGGTTCCGGTCGCTCTTCTGTATTCCTGATCGAATACCTGGCCACGTATTGCCAGAAATCTGATATCCCTTTCGCTGTCTACGACCGAGATACTGACTTTATTAAACACGCTATTAACCCTGATTTTTATCAGTATATTCATCTCCTGGATGTCTCTGATGAATCTGCTATTGAATCTGTAATCGCTAAGTCACAACTGGTGGTGTCTATGCTGCCTGCTTTCATGCACCCTCAGGTCGCCACCCTCTGTCTGAAACATAAAGTAAATATGGCTACCGCGTCTTATGTCTCCGATGCTATGAAACAATTGAATCAAGAAGTACGTGAATCTAACCTGATTTTTATGAATGAGGTGGGACTCGACCCAGGTATCGATCATATGAGCGCTATGAAAATTATGGATGATCTGCGCCGGGATGGTGCAATTATTAAAGGCTTTAAAAGTTATTGCGGTGGTCTGGTGGCCGACGAGGATGATGGTGATAACCCTTGGAAATACAAGTTCTCCTGGAATCCCAGAAATGTTGTCCTCGCTGCTCAGGGTCAACCTGCTCAGTACCTCGAAAATGGTAAACTAAAAATAAAACCGTATCAGCAAATTTTTAGACATCCGGAATCCTGTAATATTCATGGTTATGGTCAGCTCGAAGCCTATCCCAATCGCGACTCCCTTCAATATGTCGAAACGTATGGTCTGCATGATGTCGATGAAATGGTCAGGGGCACTTTTAGAAAGACAGGCTACTGCTCCGCCTGGCAAGTCTTCGTAGAGCTGGGAATGACCGACGATTCTCTGGTTCTGCATTTGCCGGCCGACTGCTCTATGTCTGACTGGATGGATATGTATCTGCCAGAATCTGGTTCCGATCTAAAAGGCAGACTTAAAAATTTCCTAAATCTATCTGATGAAATATTGGCAAAATTAGAGTGGCTCGACTTGTTTACAATGTCTCCTCTGCCACTTACCAATGGCACCTCTGCCCAAATACTGGAAGAAATTCTGAAATCGAAATGGGTGCTTGGAAAACAAGATCGGGATCTTGTTGTTATGCTTCACCAGATTACCTATGCCAAAGGTGATAAAAAATACCTGCACGAATCTACACTTGTAATTAAAGGTGAATCCAATACACATACTGCTATGGCCAAAACAGTAGGCTTGCCACTGGCGATTTCCTGCAAACTGATTCTCGAAAATTCTATACAATCAAAAGGTGTTTTAACACCTGTAAAGAATGAAATTTACTCGCCGATATTAGACGAACTAAGTCAATATGGTATACAATTCAAGGATCAGGTGGTATCTCTATCCTAATCCTACATCCAGGGCCATCATGGTGACAAAACCAACAACAAATCCCATTGTTGCAAAGTCGGCAAACTTGTCTCTCTGTGTCTCTGGAATTACTTCTTCAACAACTACATAGAGCATGGCGCCTGCGGCAAAGGCCAAAGCATAAGGTAAGATAGACTGAGCATACATTACTGCTACTGCGCCAATAACACCAGCTACCGGTTCAACAATCGCGCTTAACTGTCCCCACCAGAAGCTCTTAAACGGACTAACACCCTGTCTTCTTAATGGCATCGCAACTGCAATACCTTCAGGGAAATTCTGTATGCCAATGCCAATTGTTAATGCCACTGC
>JBJTNS010000253.1:0-5739 GCA_046074245.1 Chitinophagaceae bacterium
TTACACCCGAATTTAAAAATAATATTTTAGTTCGGGAAAAATACTTTTCGTTTCAGGGGTTGGTGGGTAAATGGTATCTGTAGATGGATAGTTTTGTTTTCAACGTTTGGAATAAAATTAACAAAAATGCGTATGAAAAAAATCTACTTATTACTCTTCCTTTTCGCTGGAATCCTTAGCTCTGCTTGGGCTCAGGGTACCCCAGTTACCGGGAAGATCACTCAGGTTTCAGATGGAAAGTCCATCTCCGGAGCCAATGTCCAGGTTAAAAAATCTACTAACAAGGTCGTAAGTGACGCCAATGGGATGTTTACCATTGAATGTAACGCTAATGATACTTTGGTAATTTCTTATTTCGGACTGAAAACTACTGAAGTGGCCGTTGCTGGTCAGTCTACTCTCAACATCTCTCTTGAAGAAGAACCTGCAGCCTTCAAACAAGTGGTTGTTACAGCTTATGGTATTAAACGTAGCAAAGCTGAACTGGGCTACTCGTCTCAAAAAGTGAGTTCCTCTGAAATTACCACCACAAGAAGCAATAATGCTTTGAGTGCTCTTAGTGGTAAAGTTGCTGGTCTTGATATCAAAACCAATAACCAGATGGGTGGAAGTACCAACATCGTTCTTCGTGGTTTTAAATCACTGGCTGGTAATAACCAGGCTTTGATCGTGATCGATGGTGTGCCTTTTGATAACTCTAACACCAACAGCTCTAATCAGACAACTGCCCGTGGTGGTTACGACTTTGGTAATGCTGCAGCAGATATTAATCCTGATGATATCGCTTCTATTAACGTATTGAAAGGTGCTGCTGCAACTGCTTTATATGGTTCCAGAGCTTCTAATGGTGTGATCTTAATCGAAACTAAAAAAGGTCGTAAAGGTATTAGCGTTACTGTTAACCTTGGCGGTTCTTATGGTGTTATCGACAAATCAACCATGCCTAAATACCAGAATGAATATGGAGCCGGTTATGGTCCGTTTTATGGCGATACTCTGGGTGGATATTTTACTGAAGATGATATCGATGGTGATGGTAAAAAAGATGTAATCGTTAACACTACTGAAGATGCTTCTTTTGGTGGTAAGTTCGATCCAAACCTAAAAGTATACGACTGGAAGGCGCTGGATCCTACAGATAAAGAACACTACATGAAAGCCACTGCCTGGGTAGCGGCTAAAAACACTCCAAGCTATTTCCTTCGCAACCCAACTGCAGGTAGCAAGAGTTTTACCATTTATGGTGGTAACGATAAATCTACTTACAAAATTGGCTATGCTAGAAATACCGAACAAGGGATGCTGCCAAACAGTAGCTTATTTAAAAATGTATTGAATTTCGGTGTCAATAATCAACTTACTTCAAGATTGATGGCAGGTATCACCGCAAATATTTCTTACAATGGTGCGACTGGTCGCTACGGTACAGGTTACGATGCTAAAAACCCAATGGGTAATTTCAGACAGTGGTGGCAAACCAATGTTGATATGAAAGAACTCGAAGATGCTTACAACAGAAATCCAGAGCGTAATACTACATGGAACTGGGCGGATTATACCAATGTGGGTGCTGGTCCGATATACTGGGACAACCCATATTTTATGCGTAACAAGAGTTATGAAAATGACGAGCGTACACGTTTCTTCGGAAATACTTTCTTAACGTATCAATTGAAAAAATGGATGACTGTTACTGGTCGTGTGTCTATGGACGGATACAACGAAATGCAGGAAGAGCGTATCGCAGTTGGTTCTATTGATGTATCTGAATATTCTCGTTATAACCGCAATTACAGAGAGTTTAACTACGACCTGTTTGCAGAGTACAACAAAGAACTGAATGAGAATTTCAAAATTTCTGGTGTTACTGGTATCAATATCCGTAAGCAATCAATCTCTTCAATTTTTGCTCAAACCAATGGTGGTTTAAATGTGCCAAATTTATACAGCTTAAGCAATACAGTTAATCCATTAGAAGCGCCATCTGAATCGGCATCTGCTAAACAGGTTAATGGTGTTTACTCTAACGTTAACATTGGTTACAAGAAGTTCTTCTTCCTTGATTTAACTGGTCGTAACGACGTGTCAAGTACTTTGTCAAAAGGTAGCAATTCATATTTCTATCCTTCTGTATCTGGTAGCTATGTTTTCGACGACCATTTACGCGATTTAGTAGGTGGTAAAATGAAATGGATGAGCTATGGTAAAATCAGAGCAAACTATGCTCAGGTTGGTTCTGATGCGCCATTCGGTTCTACCAGAAACTACTTTACTGCTGGAACAGGTTTCAATGGTAATGCTATATACAGCGTTGCCAGTGTAATGAATAACCCTGGCTTACAACCTGAAAAAACTAAGAGCAGAGAAATCGGTTTGGAAGTGTCTATGTTCAAAAATCGTTTAGGTTTTGATTTCAACAACTACCATGCCGTTACTGTTGATCAGATTATACCGGTTGATATTTCTCGTGCTACAGGTTACTCTCAAAAATACATCAATGCTGGTGCTATCCTGAATCGTGGTATCGAGGTAACAATGTTTATGAGTCCGATTCGCAATAAGAACTTCACCTGGGATATTAACCTTAACTGGGCACGTAACCGCAATGAAGTGTTAGAATTACCTGAAATTGAAAATATCACTCTGGCAACTTTACAAGGTGGTGTGTCTGTAAATGCCACAGTTGGTCAGGCTTACGGTACTATCAAGGGTAAAGATTTTATCTACGATGGTAACGGAAACCGCATGATTGATACCAACACTGGTTACTGGATGGTAACGCCTACTTCAAACAATATCATTGGAAATATTAATCCAAAATGGATTGGTGGAATGCGCAACTCTTTCAAATATAAAAATATGTCATTCAGCTTCCTGATTGATGTGAAAAAAGGTGGTAGCGTATTCTCACTCGACCAGTTCTATGGTTACCAGACAGGTATCTACGATTACTCTGTTGGAAAGAACGATCTGGGTAACGATAAACGTTTAGACGTTTCTGAAGGTGGAGGTGTTATTCTTGATGGAGTTAAACCTGATGGCTCTAAAAATGATATCAGAGTGAATTACGACTATTTCCTTGGCAATGCCATGGCTCCTTCTTACTTCGTGTACAACGCAGGTTATGTAAAATTACGTGAAATGTCATTTGGATATACTGTTCCTCAGAAATTCCTTGGTAAAATGAAAACCATCAAAGGTATTGATGTGTCTTTGTTTGGTCGTAACCTGTGGATCATTAAAAAGTATGTGCCGTTCTCAGATCCTGAAGATGGAATGAGCAGCGGTAATATTCAGGGCTATCAGTCAGGTGCATACCCTAATACCAAATTATACGGATTTAATGTTTGTTTCAATTTTTAATCAGTAATAAATCTATTTATATGAAAAAAATATTTATTGTAATTTCAGCATTAACACTCATCGTTGGATGTAAAAAATTTGAGTCGTTAAATACCAACACAAAGCTGGCAACAGAGGTGCCTTCTAATTTTTTACTGAGTTCTGCTCAGAAAAACCTGGTCGATGTAATGACATCTTCCAATGTTAATACCAATATCTTCAGGTTGTGGTCGCAGCAATGGACCCAAACAACCTATTTCGACGAGAGTCGTTATGATTTGGTTACCAGAAATATTGCTGCCAATTTCTGGGGCGTTTTATACCGAGATGTTTTAAAGGATCTGGATGCCGCAAAAACCGCCGTTAAAAACGATGCATTGATCAGCGATGAATCAGCAAGAGCTGCCCAGATTGCTACAATCGAAGTACTTGAAGTGTATGCCTGGCACGTGCTTGTTAATACGTATGGAAATGTGCCTTATACAGATGCTTTAAACATTGATAAACCGCTTCCGGCATACGACGATGCTAAGTCTATTTACACCGATTTATTCAAGCGTCTGGATGCTGCTGTCACTGCTCTTAAAGCTTCCAGTAGTGGTTTCAGTAAAGGAGATTTAATTTATGATGGGGATAACAGCCTATGGGTAAAATTTGCTTCTTCTTTGCAGATGCGTATGGCATTGTGCATTGCTGATGAGGATGCTGTAACTGCTAAAACTAAGTTTGAAGCAGCTGCTGCTGACGCCTTCACTTCATCTGCTGATAATGCTACTTTCCACTATCTGGTTTCTCCTCCAAATACCAACCCAATTTGGGTGGATCTTGTTCAGAGTGGAAGAAAAGATTTCATTGCTTCTCAAACTTTAGTGAAGATGCTGGATTCTCTGAGCGATCCTAGAAAAACCCGTTTCATTACTAAAAATGCCAGTGGTAATTATACCGGTGGTGTTAATGGTACAGGTAATTCTTACAAGAACAACTCGAAGCCAGCAACAACCATCACTGCTCCTGATGCTCCAAGTACACTAATCAGTTATACTGAAGTGGAATTCATGCTTGCAGAGGCTGCAGCACGTGGCTGGTCGGTTTCTGGTACTGCAGCTGAACATTATGCAGCAGGTGTAACCGAATCAATTCTAGAGTGGGGTGGATCAGAGACAGAAGCTAGCGATTACCTTTCTCAGTCGGATGTAGATTATGCAAGTACAGAATCAGGTGCAACCTGGCAGGAAAAAATCGGTAATCAGAAATGGTTAGCACTCTATAACCACGGTTTCGATGCATGGACAGAATGGAGAAGACTCGACTTCCCTGTGTTAGTTCCAGCTGATGGTATCAGTGTGCCTACAAGATTTACTTATCCGGTAAACGAGCAAACCATCAATAGCGGTAGTTACAGTAAAGCTGCCAGCGCAATTGGTGGCGATAAAGTAACGACTAAGTTATTCTGGGATAAAAATTAATTTTAACCATAGTTCTATAGAAAACGGCTGCCTGAGAGGGTAGCCGTTTTTTTTGTGATATCCTTCTTTAAGCTCAGCAACAGAAAAATATTAATTCTGTATTACCCAACCATTTTTTTAATTTTGCGTATATACTGCTATGAAACAATTTTTACTAAGTTTAGCAATTTCGGTTTTTAGTCTTATTAACGGGTATTCTCAAACTATTGTGAATTCCAATATTACCTTTAATCAGACATGGTCTCCAGCCAACAGTCCCTATATTATTTCGCAAAATATTACGATCAGCTCTGGTGTAAAACTGACCATACAGCCAGGTACCAGAGTCAGAAATGCCGGGACTTTCTTAATTACCGTTTTAGGAGGAGTTGAAGCACTTGGCAAATTTGATACCCTGATCAATATTGATACTGTTGAGTTCAAATTTAACAATGGCTCTATGGGATATAACTTTAGCACTAATACTGGTTCGCAATTCTCATATTGTCATTTTAAAGGGGATTATTCTTATATGGCTCTCTATTCCGATCAGACACCACTAAAGATCAGTCATTGTAAGTTCAGTAAATTTCAATATGCAGCACGTCAGTTAACTTCAACATCTTCTGCTTTTGTCAAACTGAGATTCGAAGATTGTTATTTTGAAAATGGTGTGATTAACAGCAGTGTCATCTGGCCGTTTGGAAATAAAACAGAACTCGAAATGGAAAGATGTACCATCGTGAATCATCAGGGCGGACTGATGATGGCAACTAAAAATAGATTTTCAAACTGCCTTTTCTACAATTGGACAGGCACCATGGGATTTGATATGTATATGGCGAAAAGCACTGAATTACGGTGTAATACATTTAGGAAATTCAATAAATATATCCTGCAGTTTCCTGTAGGTGGGTTTTATGAAAACACCAATTTGATGATGGAAAATAAC